>JANMMN010000170.1:0-5441 GCA_031373405.1 Actinomycetes bacterium | reverse complement strand
GAGCGAGCTGACGGCCGTCGTCGGCGAACGACCCCGAGCGTCCGTCGGGGGCGAAGCGGGCGGCCGACCACGGCTGGCCGACCACCCCGACCAGGGTGCCGCGACCTGGCACGTGGACGACCTCGGCGGCCGTGGTCTCCGCACGGGTCGTGGACACGGCGCGGCCGGAGTAGGCCACGGTCGAGGAGGCCGCCGCAGAACGACTCAACAGCGCGACGGCGACAGCGTCGTCCGGGGTCATCGCGTCGCGGTCGGACACCGCGGCGGAGTCGATCCGGCCGGTCCAGCCGGCCCAGCCGTCGGCGTCGGGAGACGACGACACCGACGAGCCGAGCACGGCGAGCGAGGTCACCGCGACCGCACCGGCCGCCGTGACGGCGCCGAGGGCGACGACGAGCGTGCGACTCACGGCCGAGAGCTCGACGGGCCCACAGGGGTCGCGGAGCGGAACCCCGCGTAGAGCACGCGAGGACCGGAGAAGGGCATGCGGTCGGCCGTCGATGCGTGGGCGTCGGTGAGCCGGTCGACGACCGGCGCGATCGAGGGTGAGGTGAGGGCGGGGCCGGGGGATGCGACCGACCCGCTGCCCAGGACCGCAGCGAGGGCGAATGCTGCTGCCCCGGCGGCCGAGGCCAGAGCGACGCGTGCACGGCGACGCCGACCCGCCGACGGGCGCGACGGCCCGGTGACGGCGGACGGCCGAACGCCGGCCCCACCGCGGGGGTGCGTGCCGGTGCGCGGCTGCTCGGGGATGACCGAGGGCGCGGGCACGGCGATCCCACGCAGGCGCGAGAGCAGGTCGGCCGACGGCTCGAGCGGGGCGGTCGCGCCGAGGTCGGCGCTCACCTGGCGTTGGGCGTCGAGCTCGACGCGGCACCGGCCGCAGGAGGCGAGATGGGCGTACGCCCGCTCGGTGGCCGTCGCGTCGAGGCGGCCGTCAGCGAGGTCGGCGACGCGATCACCGAGGCAGCGACCGCGCCGCGGGCCGGTCACGGGGCCCCTCGCACGGGGAGCCGTCGAGCCGTCGCGGGAGTGCGGTGGGCCAGCGACTCGCGCAGCGCGGCCCGACCCCGGTGGATGCGTGAGCGGACCGTGCCGAGCTTGATCCCCAGCAGGTCGGCGATCTCCTCGTAGGTCAGGCCCTCGATGTCGCAGAGCACGACCGCCACCCGGAAGTCCGGCGGCAGGGCGTCGAGAGCGGCCTGGACGTCGGCGTCGTACGCCCGGTCGTCGAGGAGCTGAGCCGGGCCGATCTCCCGCGAGGCGAGCCGGTCGGCGGCGTCCTCGGGCAAGGCATCGAAGCGGATCCGGGCCTTGCGGCGGACCTGGTCGAGGAAGAGGTTGGTGGTGATCCGGTGCAGCCAGCCCTCGAAGGAGCCAGGTGTGTACTGCGACAACGAGCGGAACACCCGGACGAAGACGTCCTGGGTGAGGTCCTGCGCGTCGTGCGGGTTGCCGGTGAGCCGGTAGGCGAGCCGGTAGACCCGCTGGCCGTGGTCGCGGACGACGTCGTCCCACGACGGGGCTGCCCACGGCGCGGGCGGCGTGGCACGCGGGTCGGGCTCGGACGAGGGGGCGACCATCGGGTCGAGCACCTCCAGGGCGGCCACGTCCCGGTCGAGCAGGGCGAGGCTGGTGCCCGTCCCACCGGTCGTGAGGTCCATGGTGCCTTCCCTGAGCGACCTCGGCGAAACCCCGCACGAGGGACCTGATCCTGAGAATCGGCTGAGAGTCCCCCCGGCCGGGGCACCGACCAGGGGGCGCCCGCACCCGCGGACCACCCTCGACCAGCACGACGATCGGCTCCCGCGCCAGGTTCCCGCGTGGACCGAGCCCGCCTAGGACCGAGACGGCGCACGCGCTGGGACGACGCTCGAGGGTTCCCGCGACGCCACCGTCCCTGCCCCGCTAGCCTCACGGGCGTGAGCACAGAGGACCTTGCACCGTTCCGCGCCAGCTGGGAGTACGCCGAGGCCTATGTGGCCGAGGACCCCGCACTCGCCGACGCCCGCGCCCGCGCGGTCGAGGTGGGCTGCGTCCCCGTCCAGCCGGGCAGTGGCGCCACGCTGCGGTTCCTCGCGGCCGCCATCGGCGCGCGGCACGTGGTCGAGATCGGCGGCGGCACCGGGGTCTCCGGGCTCTGGCTCCTGCGCGGCATGGTGCCCGACGGCGTGCTCACCTCGGTCGACATCGAGGCCGAGCACCAGCGCCACGCGCGCGAGGTGTTCGCCTCCGAGGGCATCCCCGCATCCCGGGCGCGACTCATCAACGGCCGGGCGCTCGAGGTGCTGCCGCGCCTCGCTGACGCGGCGTACGACCTCGTCCTGGTCGACGGTGCGAAGGAGGAGTACGCCGAGTACGTCGAGGAGGCGGCCAGGCTGCTGCGCCCCGGCGGGGTGCTCGCGATCGACAACGCCCTCTGGCACGACAAGCTCGCCGACCCGGCTCAGCGCGACCCGGACACGATCGCGATCCGCGGCGTCGTGACCACGATCCGCGAGGACGAGCGTTGGCTCGCCGCCCTCCTCCCTGTCGGCGACGGTCTGCTCACCGCAGTACGCCGCTAGACCCGACGGAACAGCATCAGGGCCCCACCCCCGTGACGGAGGCAGGGCCCTGGGTTGCCTGACGGTCGGGTCGACCGCGGTGGGGTCGGCCGGTCAGCCGGCCACGGTCGTGAGCTGGGCCCCGAGGTCACGTGCCTCGTCCGGGGTCAACTCGACGACCAGGCGTCCGCCACCCTCCAGCGGGACGCGCATGACGATGCCGCGACCTTCCTTGGTGACCTCGAGCGGGCCATCGCCCGTCCGTGGCTTCATGGCAGCCATGCTGGACCCCTTTTCGCATTCGGTCGCGCTGCTCGTCGAGTCAGCACGATCTCCTCGACACCATTATCCCTGATCCCGGGGGGTGCTCGCACCCAGCGTCCGTTCCGGCCGCTCGGGGCGCTCAGCTCGCGGGTGGGGGCGGCCCGACCGCGATGGCGGTGCACCCGGCGAGATGGTCGTCGACGAGCCCCGTGGCCTGCATCGCGGCGTACATGGTGGTCGGTCCCACGAAGACGAACCCGCGACCCTTGAGGGCGCTGGCCAGGGCCCTCGACTCCGGCGTCTGGGCCGGGAGCTCGGCGTGCGTGCGCGGTCGCCGTCGCGGCGCCGTCGGGACGTGCGACCAGACCAGCCGATCGAGGGCGCCGTCGCCCTCGGCATCGAGGAGCGCGACCAGAGCGCGGGCATTGGTGATCGTGGCATCGACCTTGGCGCGGTTGCGCACGATCCCGGCGTCCGCGAGCAGGCGGTCCCGATCGGCCATGCCGTACGCCGCGACCGCGTGCGGGTCGAACCCGTCGAACGCCGCGCGGAACGCCTCCCGCTTGCGCAGGATCGTCAGCCACGACAACCCGGACTGGAACGCCTCGAGGGTGATCCGCTCGAACAAGGGCACGTCCCCGCGGACCGGTCGGCCCCACTCGGTGTCGTGATAGGTGCGGTAGTCCGGCGTCGACGCGCCCCAGGGGCAGCGCGGCAGCCCGTCGTCGCCGACGACGAGATCCGACGTCATGCCGAGGCGGGTCCGGTGGCAGCGTCGCGGTCCGGCCCGGGATCGACCGGCGCGGCCAGGACGGAGTCACCCTCGGGGGGCTCGATGGACGGGGTCGCGGATCCGTCGAGCCTGGCTTCGAGCTCGGCGATCCGCGCGTCGCGCTCACCGACCTCGAGCGCGAGGCGGTCGAGCACGTCGTCGACCTCGTCCATCCGGTAGCCGCGCACACCGACCGCGAAGCGCACGGCATCCACGTCCTCGGCGACGAGCACACGGTCATCGGGCAGTGCCAGCGGCGCGCGGTCCGGCTCGACCTCGGGGAGCTCGCCGAGACGCCCGACCGCGAGCAGAGCGACGACGGTGACCACCGCGAACGCAGCAAGGACGAAGGCCAGGGTCACCGAGCTCCTCCTCATGGCACGACGCCCGCACGGGCGGTCGGGTCACGAGCATGCCACGCTGGTGCTGCGCCCTGGGCTCCCCGCCCCGGGCCGAGACGGATCGGAGCGCGCGTGACCCTGCGCCTGGGCAGCCACGCGTTCGCGCCGCACGAGACCGTGGTCATGGCGATCGTGAACCGGACCCCGGACTCGTTCTACGACAAGGGCGCGACGTACGCGCACGACGCGGCGCTCGACGCGGTCGACCGGGCGGTCGCCGAGGGGGCGGGCATCGTCGACATCGGCGGGGTCAAGGCCGGACCCGGCACCGAGGTGGACGCGGCCGAGGAGATCCGGCGCACCGCCTCGCTCGTGGCCGCGATCCGGGCGCGGTGCGACGTGGTCATCAGCGTCGACACCTGGCGCGCCGAGGTCGGCCGGGTCGTGTGCGCCGAAGGGGCGGACCTGCTCAACGACGCCTGGGGCGGGCATGATCCCGAGCTGGCGGAGGTCGCGGCCGAGTACGCCGTGGGGCTCGTGTGCACGCACACCGGTGGCGCGACTCCCCGCACGCGGCCGCACCGCGTGGAGTACCCGGACGTCGTTGCCGACGTCGTACGGCGCACGGTCGCGGAGGCCGAACGGGCCGTGGCGCTCGGCGTCGCGCGCGAGTCGATCCTGGTCGACCCGGGGCACGACTTCGGGAAGAACTCGCGGCACTCGCTCGAAGCGACCCGTCGACTCCCCGAGCTGGTGGCGACCGGCTGGCCCGTGCTGGTCTCGCTCTCGCGCAAGGACTTCGTCGGTGAGGCGCTCGACGTGGCCGCGCCCGCAGACCGGCTGGTCGGCACCCTCGCCGCGACGTCGGTCTCGGCCTGGCTCGGAGCGCGGGTCTATCGCGCCCACGACGTCGCCGCCACCCGCCAGACGCTCGACATGGTCGCCTCGATCCAGGGGACGCGACCGCCGGCCGTGGCTCGCCGCGGGCTCGCCTGAGCCGACCTCGGTGCCGGTGGCGTTCGGCGCTTACCTGACCCGAACGCGGCCGAGACGGTGGCCGCACGCGCGCCGTGGACGCTGGGGACAGTCGAGGGCACCGCCCTCACCGCACCCCGAGGAGCCATCATGAGTCCGACCTCCCGCACCCGACGCGTCGCCGGAGCCGCCGCCTGGATCACGGCAGGGGCGATCGGTGCCACCGCCGTGACCGGTCTGGCGTTCGCCGCACCGGCGTCGACCGGCACTCCCGGCAGCGTGGCCGGGGCCTCCCAGGGCACCGACCAGGCCGCCACCGGGGACCGGCTGCGCAGCCAGCTGAGGAACCTGCTCCACGGTGAGCTGACCGTCTCGGGCAGCACCGGTCCGACCACGGTGAACGTCCAGCGCGGCAAGGTCACCAGCGCGTCCGCGACCTCGGTGACGGTCCGCAGCAGCGACGGCTTCACGACCACGTACACCGTCAGCTCGACCACGACGGTCCGCCGCGACCGGGCGACGGTCACGGCTGACAAGCTCGTC
>JANMMN010000076.1:0-5957 GCA_031373405.1 Actinomycetes bacterium | reverse complement strand
AGGTCGTTTTTGCCCATGTTCCGGGCAGTAAAGTTAGCGGTTTGGTGGGGATGTTTGGCTTGGCTGAAAAGGTCGATTTCTACATATCTATCAATGATCTCGCCGGGCAGTATATCCACAACGTAAAACTCTCGTAGCAAGGCTTCCAACTTGCCCCGCCCTTCTCCGCCATGCGGGTGGCCAGCTTGAGCCGTTGCCGTTCGCCACCGGACAGCGTCGTCAGCGGCTGGCCGAGGCTGAGGTAGCCGAGCCCGACGTCGGTGAGCCGGACGAGGATGGCGTGCGCCGCGGGCGTGCGCGCCTCGCCGGCGTCGAAGAAGCCCTCGGCCTCCGTCACCGACATCGCGAGCACCTCGCTGATGTCGCGGCCGCCGAAGTGGTGCTCGAGCACGGAGGCGTGGAACCGCTTGCCCTCGCACTCCTCGCAGGTGGTGGCGACCCCTGCCATCATCGCGAGGTCGGTGAAGATGACGCCCGCGCCGTTGCAGGTGGGACAGGCACCCTCGGAGTTCGCGCTGAACAGTGCCGGCTTCACGCCGTTCGCCTTCGCGAACGCCTTGCGAATCGGGTCGAGCAGCCCGGTGTACGTCGCCGGGTTGCTGCGCCGCGAGCCCTTGATCGCCCCTTGACCGACCGACACGACGCCGTCCCGACCGGACACCGAGCCGTGGATCAGCGAGCTCTTGCCCGAGCCGGCCACGCCGGTCACCACGACGAGCACGCCGAGCGGGATGTCGACGTCGACGCCCGTCAGGTTGTGGGTGCTCGCGCCGCGGACCTCGATCACCCCTGAGCGTGTGCGCACCGCGGGCTTGAGCTCGGCGCGATCGTCGAGGTGTCGCCCCGTGAGCGTGCCGCTGGCCCGCAGGCCGTCCAGCGTTCCCTCGTATACGACCATGCCGCCGTCGGAGCCGGCGCCCGGTCCCAGGTCGACGACGTGCTCGGCGATCGCGATCGCCTCCGGCTTGTGCTCGACGACCAGCACGGTGTTGCCCTTGTCGCGCAGCTGCAGCAGCAGGTCGTTCATCCGTGCGATGTCATGCGGGTGAAGCCCGATGGTGGGCTCGTCGAACACGTACGTGACGTCGGTGAGCGAGGAGCCGAGGTGGCGGATCATCTTGGTGCGTTGTGCCTCGCCACCGGACAGCGTGCCCGACGGCCGGTCGAGCGAGAGATAGCCCAGCCCGATCTCCGCGAACGAGTCCAGCGTGTGCTGCAACGTCGCGAGCAAGGGCCCCACGGACGGCTCGTCGATGAGGCGGACCCAGTCGGCAAGGTCGCTGATCTGCATCGCGCACGCATCAGCGATGGTGGTCCCGTTGATCTTCGACGACCGAGCCGCCTCGCTGAGGCGTGTCCCGGCGCACTCCGGGCAGGTCGTGAACGTCACCGCCCGCTCCACGAAGGCGCGCACGTGCGGCTGCATCGCGTCGACGTCCTTGGACAGGAACGACTTCTGGATCCGGGGGATCAAGCCCTCGTAGGTGAGGTTGATGTTGTCGACCTTGATCTTGGTCGGCTCCTTGTAGAGCAGGTCGTTGAGCTCGCGCTTGGTGTACTTGCTGATCGGCTTGTCCGGGTCGAGGAACCCGGAGCCGCCGAAGATGCGGCCGTACCAGCCGTCGACGCTGTAGCCAGGGATCGTGAGCGCACCCTCGTTGAGCGACTTGGTGTCGTCGTAGAGCGCCGCGAGGTCGAAGTCGGTGACCGAACCCATGCCGTCGCAGCGCGGGCACATGCCCCCGGTGATGCTGAAGGCGCGACGCTCCTTCACCTCGCGCCCCGCGCGCTCGACCGTGACCGCCCCGGCCCCGCTGATCGAGGCCACGTTGAAGGAGAACGCTTGCGGCGAACCGATGTGTGGCTGACCGAGCCGGCTGAACAAGATCCTCAGCATCGCGTTGGCGTCGGTGGCGGTGCCGACCGTGGAGCGGGCGTTGGCACCCATGCGCTCCTGGTCGGCGATGATCGCGGTCGTCAGTCCCTCGAGCACGTCGACGTCCGGACGCGCCATCGTCGGCATGAAGCCCTGCACGAAGGCGCTGTAGGTCTCGTTGATCAGTCGCTGCGACTCCGCGGCGATGGTGCCGAACACGAGCGAGCTCTTGCCCGATCCCGAGACACCGGTGAACACCGTGAGCCGTCGCTTCGGGATCTCGATGCTGACGTCCTTGAGGTTGTTCACCCGCGCGCCGTGCACGCGGATCAGGTCGTGGCTGTCAGCGCGGTGCGCTCCCCTCGACGAGGGGTCCGCTCTCGTGGACTTGCTCATCGTCGTCTCTCTCTCGTGGGGGGGCAGACCGAGGCTAGCGGGCGGATCCGACCGGCGTTTCCCGATGCGCCCCGGACCGGGCACGATGGGAGCCCATGACTTCTGCGCCCATGCTCGCCGAGCTGATGCCTGACCCCCCGGATGAGGACTCGCTCTACGACGCCTTCACCGCGTGGACGCACGGCCAGGGCATCGCGATGTATCCCGCGCAGCAGGACGCGGTGCTCGAGCTCATCACGGGAGCGAACGTCATCCTCGCGACCCCCACGGGGTCGGGGAAGAGCCTGGTCGCCACGGCCGCGCACTTCATCGCGCTCGCCGGAGGGCGACGCAGCTTCTACACAGCGCCGATCAAAGCCCTCGTGTCGGAGAAGTTCTTCGCGCTGTGCCGCACCTTCGGCGCCGAGAACGTCGGGATGCTCACCGGCGATGCGAGCGTGAACCCCGACGCCCCGATCATCTGCTGCACCGCGGAGGTGCTGGCCAACATCGCGCTCCGCACCGGTCGCACCGCCGACGTGGGTCTCGTCGTCATGGACGAGTTCCACTTCTACGCCGAGCCCGACCGCGGCTGGGCGTGGCAGGTCCCGCTCCTCGAGCTGCCGCAGGCGCAGTTCCTGCTCCTCTCGGCGACGCTCGGTGACGTCAGCTTCTTCACCGGGGACCTCACCCGGCGCACGGGCCGCCCGACCGCGCTGGTCAGCTCGAGCGAGCGCCCGGTGCCGCTGTACTACTCCTACGTGCTCACCCCGCTGCAGGAGACGATCGAGGAGCTGCTCTCTGGCGGGCAGGCGCCCGTCTACGTCGTGCACTTCACCCAGCAGTCCGCGATCGAGCGGGCACAGGCACTGATGAGCATCAACGTCTGCACCCGGGCGGAGAAGGACAGGATCGCCGAGCTGATCGGTGACTTCCGCTTCACCGCCGGGTTCGGTCGCACCCTCTCGCGCCTGGTGCGCCACGGCATCGGCGTGCACCACGCCGGGATGCTGCCCAAGTACCGACGTCTGGTCGAGACCCTGGCCCAGGCGGGCCTGCTCAAGGTCATCTGCGGCACCGACACTCTCGGCGTCGGCATCAACGTCCCGATCCGCACGGTGCTGTTCACCGGCCTGAGCAAGTACGACGGCGTCCGCACCCGTCACCTCAAGGTGCGCGAGTTCCACCAGATCGCCGGTCGTGCGGGCCGCGCCGGGTTCGACGAGGCCGGCGGAGTCGTCGTCCAGGCACCCGAGCACGTGATCGCCAACGAGAAGGCGCTCGCCAAGGCCGGCGACGACCCGCGCAAGAGACGCCAGGTGGTGCGCAAGAAGCCGGCCGAGGGCTTCGTCTCGTGGGGGGAGCCGACGTACGACCGGCTGGTGGGCTCGGAGCCGGAGACGCTGACCTCGCAGTTCAGCGTCACCCACTCCACGGTGCTCAACGTGCTGGCCCGGCCCGGCGACCCGGTCGCGGCGATGCGCACCCTGCTCACCGAGAACCACGACGACGAGCGCACCCAGCGCCAGCACGTCCGCAGGGCCATCGCGATCTACCGCTCGCTGCTCGCCGGCGGGGTGATCGAGCGGCTCGAGGAGCCGGAGCCGGACGGCCGCACCATCCGCCTCACCGTCGACCTTCCTGCGAATTTCGCGCTGAACCAAGCGTTGTCGCCGCTGGCGCTCGGCGCTCTCGAGCTGCTCGACCACGAGTCTGCGACGTACGCCCTCGACGTCGTCTCGGTGATCGAGTCGATCCTCGACGACCCGCGGCAGATCCTCTCGGCGCAGACCTTCAAGGCCCGCGGCGAAGCCGTCGCGGCGATGAAGTCGGACGGGATCGAGTACGACGAACGGATGGAGCTGCTGGCCGAGGTCACCCATCCGCGTCCGCTGGCCGAGCTGCTCGACGCGGCGTACCAGATCTACCGAGGCGGTCACCCCTGGGTCGCCGACTATGAGATGCGCCCGAAGTCGGTGGTGCGCGACATGTTCGAGCGCGCGATGAACTTCGTCGAGTACGTCGGCTACTACGAGCTCGCGCGATCCGAAGGCCTGGTGCTGCGCTACCTCGCGGACGCATATCGCACGCTGCGCCAGACCGTCCCCGACGCGGCACGAACGGAGGAGCTCGACGACATCATCGAGTGGCTCGGCGAGCTCGTGCGCCAGGTCGACTCGAGCCTGCTGGACGAGTGGGAGCAGCTGCGCGCCGGAACGGACGACGACGGCGCGGGACCCGCTCCGGTGCCCACCGGCCCGCCACGCGTCACGGCCAACACCCGAGCGTTTCGCGTGCTCGTGCGCAACGCGCTGTTCCGCCGTGTCGAGCTCGCCGCACGACGTGACTGGACGGCGCTCGGTGATCTCGACCTGGCCGACGGGTGGGGTGCTCAGGAGTGGCGCGAGGCGCTCGAGCCGTACTTCGACCTGCACCGCGACATCGGCACGGGGCCTGACGCTCGCGGCCCCGCACGGCTCATCATCGAGGAGCTTCCCGGGCACTGGCTGGTGCGTCAGATCCTCGATGACCCGGCGGGCGACCACGACTGGGGCTTCTCGGCCGATGTCGACCTGGCTGCCTCCGACGAGGCCGGCGAGGCCGTCCTGACCCTGGTCGACGTCGGCGCGCTCTGACCGAGCACGTCGTGCTCACCCGATCGGACCAGCTCGCTGAGCAACGGTGGGCGGTCCGGTGCCATCCTGGCCGGGCTACGGGGACGGAGGCGGCGCCAGATGGCCTTCCGTGACGTCCACGAGAAGGTCGCGGCGGTGCGTGCTCTCGCGACGTTGTCCGCAGGGAACCGAGCGCTGGTGAGGTCGACGCAACCTGACGAGCTGCTGCGCCGGATGTGCGAGGCGGTCGTGACCGCGGGGGAGTTCGCCTTCGCTTGGTACGGCCGGCCGCTCGAGGACGCGGACAAGAGTGTGGCACTCGTCGCTCGCTCGGGCGACGACCACGGCTACCTAGACGACATCGCGGTGTCGTGGGGTGATGGTCCGCTCGGGGCGGGGCCGGTGGGGACGAGCATCCGCACCCGCCAGTCCCAGGTGCGCAACAACCTCCTCGACGACCTCGGCTGCGCTGCCGGGCTCCCCGCTGCGGCGGGCCTCGGCATTCGGTGCGCGATCGCGCTCCCCGTGCTCGTCGACGATGTCGTGCACGGTGTCCTCACGGTGTACGCCGACGAGACGGACCGCTTTGACCCGACCGCTCAGGCGTTGCTCGAGGACCTTGCTGTCGACCTGGGCCTGGGTCTGTCCCGGCTCGCCGTCGAGCATCGGCTCCGCGCGACGATCGACTCGTTCATGGACCCCCACGTCTTGCTGCGGCCGGTGCGGCGGGGCGACGGGCGGATCATCGACTTCTCCTTCGTCGAGGCCAACAAGGCCGCATGCCACGCCAACGGCACTCCTCGCCACGAGCTGCTGGGGCGGCGGCTGCTCGACGTGTTCCCTGCACACCACCGGTCGGGCCTGTTCGACCGGCTGGTGACCACGATCGAGTCCGGAGTCCCTCTGCGGCTCGACGACTTCCCGTACGACGGAGACGCCCGATGGGGTAGGGGCCGGGTCTTCGACCAGCGTGCAGTCGCTGTCGGTGCTGACCTGAGCTACACCTGGCGTGACGTCACCGCGTGGAACGAGGCCTCGGTGTCACTGCACGACTCGGAGAAGCGATTTCGGATGCTCGCCGAGAACGCGAT
>JANMMN010000138.1:0-3047 GCA_031373405.1 Actinomycetes bacterium | reverse complement strand
TCACCGTGTCCGTGCTCGGCGACCGGGTCGCGGAGTCGACGGAGACGCTCCTGCTCACCCTCTCCTCGCCGACCGGTGCGACTCTGGGCACCGCCGTCGGCACCCTGACCATCCTCGACAACGACGTGAAGCTGGCGGCGGTGGTCGTCGGGCCGGGCTCTGCCGCGGTGCTGCGGCAGTCCGACGCCGACCGGGCTCTCGGTGCTGCGGTCCGGTGGTGGGCGGCACGGTCGAGCACCCCGCTCCCGGCCGACTTGGCCGTCGTCGTGGCGTCCCTCCCCGGCACCCAGCTCGCCGCGCAGTCCGGTCGCACGACGGTGGTCGACGCGGACGCCGCCGGATGGGGTTGGGGCACCGGCAGCGCAGTGGCGGCCGGCCGGATGGACCTGCTCACCGCGCTGGTCCACGAGATCGGGCACGTGCTCGGCCTCGACCACGACAGGGGTGGGGTCATGAGCGCGACGCTCGCGCCCGGAACCCGCGACCTTGCCGTCCCTGTGGTTGCGAGCGCCCGCACCGGCTCGGCGTCGCCCGCGACGGTCAGGTCTCGCTCGGTGATGTCCGCAGCTCGTGCAGCAGCGGCCCCCCCTGCCCCCGTGGCGGCCCCGGCGACCGTGCCGGCCTGGACGTCGTCGCTCCTCGGTGCGGCTGTCGCGGTCACGGCCGCCACGCCTGCGCTCGCACGGGCGACGCTCCCGCGGTACGACGCCGGCGGTGCCCTCGGCTGGCTGCTCGTGCTGCTCCTGGTGACACTCGGCTGTGGTGTGTCCGCACGTCGGCGCGGGGGCCGTACTCTCTCCGCGTGACGCGACGCCTCAACGGGACCACGCTCGTACTCGCGCTGGTCGTCGCCGTCGGGCCGCTGAGCGCCTGCAGCGACCAGGCGCCTGTCGTCCCACCCGGCGAGTCCGCCGCGTCAGCCGCCGCGTCGGCGGCCGCGAAGAAGGCGGAAGCGTGCGGCTCGGCGGTCGGCGAGATCGTGACGGCGACCCAGACGTACGTCGACACCTACGGTCCGCTGCCCTCCGGCGGCACCGCCTCCCCGGTGCCGTCCCCGGCCTCGAGCGGGGGTGCCGACTCGGACTTCCGTCAGGCCGTCACTGACGCCCAGCGCAACATCAGCGACCTGGGCTGCGACATCACGCAGGCGCAGTCCGAGCTCACGACCCGGCTCGCGAGCGTCACGGCGCGCGGGCCGGTGGCGAATGCCGTTCTGCTGCAGACGAGAGCGGCGATCACGGGCAGGCTGCCCAAGGAGCCCGTCACCCGTACCATCTCGCCGGCCGACGACCTCGCTGTCGCGGTGTCGGAGGCTCCCAACGGGTCGACGCTCACGCTCACGGCCGGCACCTACGCACTCAAGGACAGCCTCGCGCTGCTCACGGGCGTGACGTTGCGCGGCGCCGGACGCGACACCACCGTCATCAGCTCGCCCGGCGCCGACGCTGTCATCCTGGTCCTGACCAGCGAGCGGGTCGCGCTGTCGAAGGTCGCCGTGGCTCACACGGGCACGACGCCCGCGTCGGTGGTCCTGGGTGGCCCCAACGTGTCGGTGGCCATGACCGACGTACGCCTGTCCGGCGCCAAGGCCGACCCGGAAGGACAGGGCGGCGCCGGTGTCCTGCTCTCGGCGCGCGGGACAGACTCCGCAACAGTGCGGGGTACCACGCTCGAGCTGACCCGTGCCGACGTGAGCGGCAACGGGGCAGCCGGCATCGTGCTGTCCGGAGACCACCGGGTGAGCATCGTGTCGTCGAACTTCGCCTCCAACGGGCAGTGCGGCATCTGCTTCCTCGACTCGTCCACGGGATCGGTGCAGGGGAGCACGTTCTCCGGCTCAGGCGTCGGTGCCGTGGCGGTCGGCTCCTCCCGCCCGACGCTGATCGGCAACTCGTTCACCGGCGGCGAAGTCGGGGTGCAGGCGTCCGGGAACGCTGCCCCTGTGCTGTCGAAGAACACCATGAGCGGCATGAAGCGGGCCGCGATCATCCTCACCGGACCTGTCCGCGGGCGCATCGACGGCACGGTGTGCCGGTCTGTCCCGTTCGGCATCGTGCTGAGCCCGTCATCCGTGCCCGACCTCGGTGCCAACCGGTGCAGCGTGGCTCGCTCGGCGAGCTGAACCCCACCCGGCTCGGCGCAGTCGTAGGGCTCCCGAGCAGCGCGACACCGGCGTACGGTCCGTGCATGGCAGACATCCGGGACCTGCGGGACTCCGACTACGGCGCGGTCGCAGCGGTCGCCCTCGCCTGCGACGAGTCCGGTCCGCTCTCGGGCGCCAGCCGGGGCTACCTGAGCCACGTGGCCGGTCGGGGGCGGGTCGCGGTCACGGAAGACTCCGGCACGGTGGTGGGCTTCGCGGGCGTTGTCGACGTGCGGGGCGTCAGCTTCCTCACCGACCTGTTCGTCGCTCCGGAGCACCGTGACTCCGGCCTCGGCTCGGCACTGCTCGGCGAGCTCTGGTCGCTCAGCGGCCCACGCGCCACCGCCTCCTCGCAGGACCCGCGGGCGCTCGCCGCGTACGCGCGATTCGGCGCGCGACCGCTCTGGCCCCTGCTCTACCTGCGTATCCCGGGTGCCTCCGTGGACCCCGCGGCCCCGGTACGTCGGGCCACGACGGTCGCCGGGGACGCGGGCTGGACCCTCGACCTCGACGGCCTCACGACCCACACGGTGCTCTCCGGCCCCGGCGTCAGCGCGACGACCGCCGTCGTCCTGGAGGCGCCTGGGCGGATCTCCGTGCTGCGCGCCGTCACGCCTGACCCGAGGGGCTTGCCGGTGCTGCTGGCTGAGCTCACCTCGCGCGTGGGTGCCGGGGGTTTCGTCGACATCGTGGTGCCGGGCCCGCATCCCGCCCTCCCGGACCTGCTCGTCGGCGGTGCACGCGTCCTCGACGTCGACCTGTGGTGCGCCACCCACGAGGCGGCGGGTCTGATCGATCCGGCCCGGGAGCTGCCGTCACCCGCTCTGGCCTGACCGAACACCGGGTTCCGGTCGCGTTCGGCCAGCCTGCATACCAATGCTGATTGGAGATGTTGCCGTTGGCC
>JANMMN010000133.1:0-3624 GCA_031373405.1 Actinomycetes bacterium | reverse complement strand
GGCGCGGGCCGGCCCGCGGCGACGTACGCGATCGAGCGCATCGTCGACGAGGCCGCCGCCGAGCTCGGCATGGAGCCGATGGAGTTCCGGAAGAAGAACTGGATCACGCACGAGGAGTTCCCCTACACGCAGATCGCCGGGCTCACCTATGACTCCGGCAACTACGAGGCCGCGACGGCGCGGGCGCTCGAGCTGTTCGGGTACGACGAGCTGCGGGCCGAGCAGAAGTCCCGCCGCGAGGCCGGCGGCCCGGTCCAGCTCGGGATCGGGATCTCGACGTTCACCGAGATGTGCGGGCTCGCACCCTCACGCACCCTGGGTGCCCTCAAGTACGCCGCCGGCGGCTGGGAGCACTGCACGATCCGGGCGCTGCCCACCGGCAAGATGGAGCTGGTCACCGGCACGTCGCCGCACGGCCAGGGCCACGAGACGGCGTGGAGCCAGATCGCCAGCGACATCATCGGCGTCCCCGTCGAGGACATCGAGGTCATCCACGGCGACACCGGACGTTCGCCGTACGGCATGGACACCTACGGATCACGCTCGCTCGCCGTCGGTGGCCAGGCGATCAAGCTCGCGGGCGACCGGCTGGTCGACAAGGCCCGGCGCATCGCGGCACACCAGCTCGAGGCCAACCCCGACGACATCGAGTTCGTCGACGGGACCTTCTCGGTCAAGGGCGACCCGGAGAAGTCCACGACGATCCAGGCCGTCTCGTGGGCGGCCTTCGACGCGCACAACCTCCCCGACGGGATGGAACCCATGCTCTCGGGCGAGTCGACCGTCGACCCGCAGGACTTCTCCTACCCGCACGGCACGCACCTGGCGGCGATGGAGGTCGACACCGAGACCGGCATGGTGACGCTGCGCAAGTACGTCGCAGTCGACGACTGCGGCATCGCGATCAACCCGATGATCGTCGAGGGCCAGGTGCACGGCGGGCTGGCCCAAGGCATCGCGCAGGCGATGTTCGAGGGTGCGCTCTACGACAGCGACGGCAACCTGCTCACCGGAAACATGGGTGACTACCTGCTGCCCAGCGCGGCTGACCTGCCCTCGTTCATCACCGACCGCACCGTGACGCCCTCGACCACGCATCCGCTGGGCACCAAGGGAATCGGGGAGGCGGGGGCGATCGCGTCAACCCCGGCGATCATCAACGGCGTCGTCGACGCCATCCGGCACCTGGGCGTCACCGACGTCCTGATGCCGGCGAGTCCGCAGAACGTCTGGCGAGCGATCCAGGCGGCCCAGAGCGCCCAGCAGGGCTCGACCGGAGGTGCGTCGTGATCCCCTCGTCCTTCGACTACGTGAAGGCGTCCACCGTCGAGGAGGCCGTCGCCGCGCTCGTCAGCGGCGGCGAGGACTCCAAGGTGCTCGGCGGCGGCCAGTCGCTGCTGCCGGTGCTTCGACTCCGGCTCAATGCACCGACCGTGCTCGTCGACGTGAGCAGGGTCGACGAGATGCGCCAGGTCACCGACGAGGGCAGCTCGCTGCTCATCGGCGCAGCGGTCACGACGTACGAGGTCATGCACGACGATCTCGTCAGGACCCACGCGCCCCTGCTCGCGACAACCGCGGGTCTGGTCGCCGACCCGGCGATCCGGCACCGCGGCACGTTCGGTGGCTCGGTGGCCCACGCCGACCCCGCGGGCGACCTGCCCACGGTGGCGGCCACACTCGATGCCGAGATGGTGATCGCGGGACCGGGTGGACGCCGGACCGTGGCGGCGAAGGACTTCTTCGTCGACTTCTTCACCACCGCGGTCGGCCTCGATGAGGTGCTCGTCGCGGTGCGTCTGCCCAAGCTCGGTGCCGGCTGGGGCTTCGACTACCAGAAGTTCCACCGCACGGCGCAGGCGTGGGCCATCGTCGGCGTCGCCGCTGCGGTGCGCGTCGAGGACGGCATGATCACCGAGGCGCGGATCGGGCTCACCAACATGGGTGCCGGGCCGATCCGGGCGGCGGCGGTCGAGGCGTCGCTGACCGGGGTGCCGGCGACGGCCGAGTCCATCGCCGCAGCCGCCGAGTCGGCGGGCGAGAGCACGTCGCCGACGACGGACACGCATGCCGACGCCGAGTTCCGCCGCCATCTCGCCCGGGTGCTGACAAAGCGCGCTGCTACCAACGCAGCAGGGCTCTGACCCACCCGCGAGCCTGATCGGCTGGCGGTGACCCGGCCCGGGTCATCGCCAGCTGATCAGTGCGGGCTCGGGGGTCGTGCTCGGCTGGGACGTCAGCCTGGGTAGGTGTCGATCTCGGTCGCCTTCGCGGAGAGCCAGACGCTGGCACCCCGGACCAGTGCCAGGTCGGAGACTGCCCCCGGCGTGACGTCGACCATGACGGTCGGCGCGCCCGACACGGTGACCCGAACGCGGTCCCCGATCGACTCGACGCCATCGACCGTGCCCCGCCAGACGTTGCGGGCGCTGCCCTCGGGATGCGCGCCATGAAGGGAGATGGCACTCGGTCGGATCGCGACGAGCGTCGCGCCGCGAGCGTCGCGGTCGGTGACCTGGAGCGCTCCACCGCCGTCGAGCGCGACGACTCCGTCGACGACCTGGCCGCGGAGCAGGTTGAGCCCGAGCAGCCGGGCGACGTAGTCGGTCGCGGGACGCCGGGCCACCTCCAGCGGCGAGCCCTGCTGCGAGATCCGACCGGACTCCAGCACGACGATCCGGTCGGCGAGCACCAGCGCGTCGAGCGGGTCGTGGGTGACCAGCAGCGTCGGTCCGTCGAACTCGTGGAGGTGCTCGCGCAGGTCGGAGCGCACGTCGAGCCTGGTGGAGGCGTCGAGAGCGGCGAGCGGCTCGTCGAGCAGCAGGGCGGCCGGGTCGCTCGCCAGCGCACGGGCCAGCGCGACGCGCTGCGCCTGCCCGCCGGAGAGCTGCCCGGGCTTGCGGTCCGCGAGGTCAGTGAGGCCGAGCCGGGCGATCCACGTGCCGGCAGCCGCCCGCGAACGAGCGCGCGACCGACCCTCGGACCGCGGACCGAAGGCCACGTTGTCGAGCACGCTGAGGTGCGGGAACAGGCGGTACTCCTGGAACACCATGCCGATGCGCCGCTCGGTCGGTGACACCCACTCGCCCGTCGTCGGGTCGTCGACGACACGGTCGCCGAGCGTGACACTGCCCGAGGTGAGCGGCGTGAGCCCGCACAGCGCCCGGAGCAACGTCGACTTCCCGGCCCCGTTCGGTCCGAGGACGGCGACGACCTCGCCGGGCTCGACGAGGATCTCCAGGTCGAGCCCGAACGTGGCACGGCGTACGCCGACCCTCGCCCGCAACGCGCGCCCGGTCACGACGCCGCCCCGGTGCGGAGCCACTTGTCGCGCAGGGCGACGAGGACGACGACGCTCACGCCGAGCAGCAGCAGGCTCAGCGCGACGGCCTCGGACGGATCACCCTCGAGCCCGACGTAGACGGCCAGCGGCAGCGTCTGGGTGACCCCGGGCAGGTTGCCGGCGAAGGTGATCGTGGCCCCGAACTCACCCAGGGCGCGGGCGAAGGTGAGCACGCCGCCGGCGATGAGCGACGGTGCGACGAGCGGGAGCGTGATGCGACGGAAGATCGCGACCCGACCGGCACCGAGGGTCGCGGCGGCGTCCTCGAGCGACGTGTCGAG
>JANMMN010000127.1:0-7070 GCA_031373405.1 Actinomycetes bacterium | reverse complement strand
AGGTTGAGCTCGTTGCCGAGTCCCGATCTCGCGATGTAGTCGGCGCCCATGTTGAGGGGGATCGTGACCAGCAGGTCGTACTCGACCTCGCGCTCGTCGTAGGAGACCAGCTTGTGCGCACCAGGGTCGACCCGTTCGAGCATGAAGTCGGCCTCGAGAGCGATCGTGCGCTCGTCGAGCATGCCACCGAAGAGCTTCGACGCGATGGGCTTGGTGAAGGCTCCCGGCATCGGTGTCACGTACACGATCTCCACCTGCTCGCGCATGCCACGCTCGGTGAAGTGGGCGTCGGCGAGGAAGGCGAACTCGAGGGGTGCCACCGGGCACTTGATGGGCATGTCGACGATGCTGATGACCAGCCGTCCGCCCTTCCAGCCCGCGAGCTTGTGCGCGAGCGCCGTGGCGCCCGCGTAGGTGTAGAAGTCGAACACCGAGGAGTACCACTCGCCCGGGTCGTCCAGGCCGGGAGTCTGGTCGGGGCGCGGCGAGACACCGGTGGCGATGATGAGCTGGTCGTACGGGAGCGTGCGACCGTCCAGGAGCGAGACGACCTGGGCCTGTGCATCGACGCGGTCGATCTCGCCGTACACGAGCAGGACGCCGGAGTCGATGTACTGACGACGACTCCTGGTCACCTCGTCCGGTGCATAAGTACCGAACGGGATGAAGAGATATCCCGGCTGGTAGTGGTGGGCGTCGTCCTGGTCGACGACGGTGATCTGCCACTGAGCCGGGTCGAGCTTCTTGTGCAGCTTGTTGGCAGCCATCGTCCCGGCGGTTCCGCCGCCCAGGATCAGCAGATTCCTCATCGCGAACTCCTTCGTCCGACCGTGGTCACGGTGGTCGTCCGGTGCGGCGAGCTCGTCGTCGGCGCCGAGCGGGATGCCCACTCGGAGCTCGTCGTCCACCACCAGTGTCGTCCCCGCTCGGCGCGGATGCGTGGCTCCCGGCCGGAACGGTCGAGTGGTGTGCGACACGCAGGCGACCCTTACCCCAGGGGGTATCCGGGGCTGCGCGACCTCAGCGCGTCAGGACACCGGGTCAGGCGGGGACGAGCTCGTCGTCGTCCTCATCCACGGCGCCGACGAACTGCGCGTTGTAGAGGTCGTAGTAGGCGCCCCTCGCGTCGAGCAGCTCGTCGTGCGTTCCCTGCTCGACGATGGCGCCCTTGTCCATCACGAGGATGAGGTCGGCGTCGCGGATCGTCGAGAGCCGGTGGGCGATGACGAAGCTCGTGCGATCCGATCGCAACGCCGCCATGGCCTTCTGCACCAGCACCTCGGTGCGGGTGTCGACCGAGCTGGTCGCCTCGTCGAGGATGAGCAGCGACGGGTCGGCAAGGAACGCACGCGCGATCGTGACGAGCTGGCGCTCGCCGGTGCTCAGGTTGCTCGCCTCGTCGTCGATGACCGTGTCGTATCCGTCCGGCAGGGCACGGACGAAACGGTCGACATACGTCGCTCGCGCCGCGGAGTGGATCTCGTCCTCGGTGGCACCGGGGCGACCGTAGGCGATGTTGTCGCGGATGGTGCCGCCGAAGAGCCAGGTGTCCTGCAGGACCATGCCGATCTCTCCGCGCAGGTGGTCGCGCGTCATCGCGGAGATGTCCGCGCCGTCGAGGGTGATGCGTCCTCCGTCGAGCTCGTAGAACCGCATGATGAGGTTGACCAGGGTCGTCTTGCCGGCGCCGGTCGGCCCGACGATCGCGACCGACTGGCCGGGATGTGCCACGAGCGAGAGGTCGTCGATGAGCGGGGTGTCCTTCTGGTAGCGGAAGGAGACCCGCTCGAACGCCACGCGGCCCTGTGGCTGCGGCAGGCTGATCGGGTCGGTGGGGTCGGCGAGCTGCTCCTCGGCGTCCATGAGCTCGAAGACCCGCTCGGCCGAGGCCACCCCGGACTGCAGCACGTTGGACATCGACGCGACCTGGGTGAGTGGCTGGCTGAACGCGCGGGAGTACTGGATGAACGCCTGGACGTCACCGAGGCTCATGGCACCGGACGCGACGCGCAGCCCGCCGATGACGGCGATGAACACGTAGTTGAGGTTTCCGATGAACGTGATGGCGGGCATGATGATCCCGCTCAGGAACTGCGCGCCCGAGGAGGCCCGGTAGAGCGCTTCGTTGCGCTCCTGGAACGCTGCTTCGGCCTCGGCCTGGTGGCCGAACACCGTGACGAGAGCGTGGCCCGAGTAGGTCTCCTCGATGTGGCCGTTGAGCGTGCCGGTCTCGGCCCACTGCTGGATGAACAACGGCTGGGAGCGCTTGGCGATCTGCGCCGTGACGACCACCGAGAGCGGCACCGAGATCAGCGCCACGAGGGCGAGCAGCGGGGAGATCCAGAACATCATCGCCAGCACCCCGATCAGGGTGAGCACCGCGTTGAGCAGCTGACTGAAGGTCTGCTGCATCGTGGTCTGGACGTTGTCGATGTCGTTGGTGACCCGGCTGAGCAGCTCGCCGCGGGGGACGGTGTCGAAGTAGCTGAGCGGGAGCCGGTGCAGCTTGTCCTCGACGTCGCCGCGCATCCGCAGCGCGGTGCGCTGCACGACGCCGTTGAGGACGAACGCCTGAAGGAACATGACGAGCGAGGCGAGCAGGTAGAGGACCAGCACGAGCATCAGGACCCCGCGAAGCGCGACGAAGTCGATTCCCTGCCCAGGAACGACGTTCATGCCCGAGAGCAGGTCGGCGAGCCCCTCCTGGCCGGACGCACGCAGCCCGGCCTCGGCCTGCGCCTGGGTGATTCCCGACGGCAGCTGAGCGCCGATGACACCTTCGAAGATCAGGTTGGTGGCGTTGCCGAGCAGCTTGGGCCCGACCACGCTCAGCGCGACGCCGAGCGTCGTGAGCAGGACGACGGTGATGACCAGCGCACGCTCGGGGTGCAGCATTCCGAACAGGCGGCGCGCGGACGGCCAGAAGTTCAAGGACTTCTCCGAGGGCTGCCCGGCGCCGCCCATCATCGCGGCGGGGCCGCCACCACCGGGGCGGCCCATCGGCCCTCGCGGAGCGTTGGGGAGGCGGGCCGGGCTCTGCTGGCTCATGCCGCCGCCTCCTCGGCCGGACGCTGCGACTCGACGATCTCGACGTACGTCGGGCAGCTCTCGAGGAGCTCGTCATGCGTCCCGACACCCACGAGCTCGCCGTGGTCGAGCACGAGGATCTGGTCAGCGTCGACGATGCTGGACACGCGCTGGGCCACGACGATGACCGTCGAGTCGCCGGTGATCGGCTTGAGTGCAGCGCGCAGCCGCGCGTCGGTCGCGAGGTCGAGCGCCGAGAACGAGTCGTCGAACAGGTAGATCTCGGGTTGGCGTATGACGGCCCGCGCGATGGCAATGCGCTGGCGCTGACCGCCGGAGAAGTTGGTGCCGCCCTGGCTCACCTCGGCCTCGAGCCCGCGCGGCAGGGCACGGACGAAGTCTTCAGCCTGCGCCACGCGCAGCGCGGCCCACATCTCCTCCTCCGTCGCGTCGCGCTTGCCGTAGCGCAGGTTGTCGGCGACCGTGCCGGTGAACAGGTAGGCCTTCTGCGGCACGAGGCCGATGCGTGAGTGCAGCACCTCGGGGTCGAGCTCGCGGACGTCGACGCCGTCGACGAGAACGCTGCCCCCGGTCGCATCGAAGAGTCTCGGGATCAAGGAGAGGAGCGTGGTCTTTCCCGAGCCGGTGCTCCCGATGATCGCCGTCGTCTGACCGGCGACGGCGGTGAACGACACGTCGCACACCACCGGCTCCTCGGCGCCGGGATAGCGGAAGGTGGCATCCCGCAGCTCGACGTGTCCTCGTGCCGCGACGGTCGACACCGGATCGGTGGGGGAGACCACGGTGGACTCTGTCTCCAGCACCTCGCTGATGCGTTCGGCACTCACCGCGGCGCGGGGTACGAGCACGAGCATGAAGGTGGCCATCATGATCGCGCCGAGGATCTGCACGAGGTAGGCGAGGAAGGCGGTCAAGGCGCCGATCTGCATCTCGCCGGCGTTGATCCGTTGGGCGCCGAACCACAGCACTGCCACGCTCGACACGTTCATGACGAGCATGACCGTCGGAAACATCAGTGCCATCAGCCGCCCCACGCGCAACGACACGGCCGTCAGGTCGTCGTTGGCGACGCCGAAGCGCTCGCGCTCCACGGGCTCGCGTACGAAGGCGCGCACCACGCGGATGCCCGTGATCTGCTCGCGCAGGACCCGGTTGACGGTGTCGATTCGGGTCTGCATCCGGCGGAACTGGGGGATCATCCGCGACACGATGAGCCCGACGGCGATCACGAGTGCGATGACGCTGACGACGATGATCCAGGCGAGACCGACGTCCTGCTGGAGCGCCATGATGATGCCGCCCACGGCCATGATGGGCGCCGTCACCAGCATCGTGCAGGTCAGCAGCACGAGCATCTGCACCTGTTGGACGTCGTTGGTCGTCCGGGTGATGAGGGACGGTGCGCCGAAGCGGGTCACCTCACGCGCAGAGAACGTTCCTACCCGGTGGAACACCGCTGCCCGCATGTCACGACCGAAGCCCATCGCCGACCGCGCGCCGAACCACACCGCACCGATGGAGCAGCCGACCTGCACCAGCGTGATCGCCAGCATGACGCCGCCGACCTGGAGGATGTAGGCGGTGTCGGCCTTGGCCACGCCGTTGTCGATGATGTCGGCGTTGAGCGTGGGCAGGTAGAGCGCGGCGATCGTGCCGAAGAACTGGAGCGCGACGACTGCGACCAACGCCTTGCTGTATGGCCGAAGGAACGAACGCAGCAACGTGATCAGCACGGAACCTCCGGGACGGGATGGCGCGGGTGACCATCATCACCCCTCCCAACAGCGCGAGCGATGCGATTCCTTCCCGGCGCGGCAGTGGTCGGCCGAGCAGGCTGGGTCCGCTAGACTGAGGACACTTCGCCGGCTCCTGGGTGGCACTGACCCCGCGGCGATCCTTCGATCCACGAGGCGCGCTCGATGCGCATCACCTCGAGCCGCCGGCCCAGTGACCGGTTGCGGTGCCCCGAATGGGATGCACCACGGTCCGTCCGATCTCACGCAGTTCTGTGTGCGCATGCCCCCCGTCGGTTTCCGAGGGCCGGGGCAGTCGGTGCGGCCAGCAGATCCATGACAAGGACCCGCATGACCACCAGTTCACCCAGCACTCCCCGCGCGTCGGGCAACGGCCGGCCGCGCACGGGAGGGCAGCGCCCGCCGCAGTCGGGCCAGGGCGAGCGCCGACGTCGTACGCCGGACGCCGACCGCACGCGCGACTCACGTCGCCCGGTCGAGCCCGTCGACGCGGCACCGCTCGTCGCGACAGTCCCCACCGGACCCGTCGTCACCTCCTTCCTCGAGCTCGGCGTTCCCAAGCCCCTCGTCGACTGCCTCGCCGCCCAGGGCATCACCGAGGCGTTCCCGATCCAGTCCGCGACCCTGCCCGACTCGCTCGCCGGTCGCGACGTGCTCGGCCGCGGTCGCACCGGAAGCGGCAAGACCATCGCGTTCGCGCTGCCCCTCGTGGCCCGACTGGTCGAGTCACGTCGACGGGTGCGCCCCGGTCATCCGCGCGCGCTCGTCCTGCTCCCCACTCGTGAGCTCGCGACCCAGGTCCACGCGACCATCGCACCGCTCGCGCGTGCCGCCGGCCTGTCGACCACCACGGTCTTCGGTGGCGTCTCTCAGGGCGCCCAGGTGCGTGCGTTCAAGGCGGGGGTCGACATCGTCGTCGCCTGCCCCGGTCGCCTCGAGGACCTGATGAACCAGCGGCACGTGCGCCTCGACGACATCGAGGTCACCGTGCTCGACGAGGCCGACCACATGGCCGATCTCGGGTTCCTGCCCGGCGTGAAGCGCATCCTGGACAAGACCGCCCCCGACTCGCAGCGACTGCTGTTCTCGGCGACGCTCGACAACGGCGTCGACGTCCTCGTCCGCCGCTACCTGTCGAACCCGGTGACGCACTCGGTCGACTCCGACGCCTCCACCGAGCCCGACATGGAGCACCACGTCTTCACGGTGACCGACGCCGACAAGGCCTCGGTCGTCCAGGAGCTCGCCTCCGGTGAGGGGCGCTCGCTGCTGTTCACCCGCACCAAGCACGGCGCCAAGAAGCTCGCGCGCCAGCTCACGATGGCCGGCGTACCCGCGGTCGACCTGCACGGGAACCTCGCGCAGAACGCCCGCGACCGCAACCTCGCGGCCTTCCGCAGCGGTGAGGTCCGCGTGCTCGTCGCCACCGACATCGCCGCCCGCGGCATCCACGTCGACGACGTCAACCTCGTGATCCACGTCGACCCGCCGGCCGAGCACAAGGCATACACGCACCGCTCGGGTCGCACGGCCCGCGCCGGCGCCGCCGGGGTCGTCGTGACGGTGGCGACCGACGCGCAGCGTTCCGACGTCGCGCAGCTGGCCCGCAAGGCCGGGATCCGCCCCACCGCCGCGCGGGTGCGCCCGGGCGCGACCGACATCACTGCCCTGACCGGTCCCCGCGCTGCGTACGTCGCCCCGTCGGCTGCTCCGGCGCCCGAGGCGTCGCGGCGCCCCGCGCAGCGCGGTGGCCGCAACCAGAGCGGCGCGCAGTCGAGCGGTCGCTCGAGCGGATCGTCGTCGTCACGCTCGTCGTCGTCGCGCTCCACGGGCTCGGCGGCGGCCTTCTCCTCACGAGCCGGTAGCTCCCGTCGAGGCTCTCGCTAACCGCGCTCCACACCTGACGACAGTGCCGTGGGCTTCCGTTTCGGGAGCCCACGGCACAGTCGACGGGGCGTGCGGTCGCGCAGGGTCAGTGCTGGGGGGGGCTGGCGGCTTCGGGTGACTGCTGAGCGGCGATCTTCTGGTGCACCTCGACCATGTCGATCTCGCGCACGGAGGCGATCAGCTTCTCGAGCTGGGAGCTCGGGAGGGCGCCCGGCTTGGAGTAGAGCAGCACCCCCTCGCGGAATGCCATCAGCGTCGGGATCGAGGTGATGTTGGCGGCGCCGGCGAGCGACTGCTCAGCGTCGGTGTCGACCTTGGCGAAGACGATGTCGCCATGGGTCTGCGACGACGTCTCGAACACCGGCGCGAAGTTGCGGCAGG
>JANMMN010000312.1:0-14280 GCA_031373405.1 Actinomycetes bacterium | reverse complement strand
ACTCGCGAGCTGTCCGAGCAGCTGGGCATCCCGTCGCCGAGGGCGCGCCGGGTGCGTTCGCTCGACGAGCTGTTCGCGGCCGCGCCGTACGTCGGTTTCCCGGCGGTCGTGAAGCCGGAGTTCGGTGCGAGCGCCATGGGTTGCGTGAAGGTCGACTCCCTGGAGGAGCTGCCCCGGATCTACTCGCTCGTGCGCAGCGTGGTGACGCCGGAGCACGATGGGATCTTCCGCACGGGCAACGACCTGATCGTCGAGGAGTACCTCGACGGGGTGGAGTTCGACGTCGACCTCGTGATGCACCGGGGTGAGTGCGTGTTCTCGTCGGTGTCGCAGAACTGGCCGACCGCGGAGCCGTCGTTCCAGGAGCTGGGGCTGCACTGCCCACCGGACTACGACCGCAAGGCGGTGGCTCGCCTCGTCGAGATGTGCGTACGCACCGCGCAGGCGTTCGGGCTGCACCGCGGCGTGCTGCACATCGAGGGCAAGGCGACCAGCCGCGGCCCGCGCATCGTCGAGGTCAACGCCCGGATGGGCGGCGGGCGGATCCACGAGTGCGTGAAGGCCGTGTGGGATGTCGACCTCATCGAGGCGCACCTCCGGGCCAGCCTCGACCTTCCCCCGGACCTGCGCCCGAGCCGGAAGCCGCGCTGCACGGTCCTCAACACCCTGATCTACGCGCCCTCGTCCGGACGACTCGTGGCATTGCCCATCGACGGCCGCCCGCGCCCGGATGGGAGCGTGCCCGGGGTCGACATCGATGTCGAGATCGGCGAGCAGGTCGAGGGGCCGGAGGCCGTGTTCGCGACTCACCTGGCCGAGGTCCTCGTGACGGGGAAGGACCTCAAGGCCGCGCGGGCCGTCATGGCGGACGTGCTCCGTGAGCCGGTCGTGGTCGAGCCCGTCTGACCACGTCCCCCGACTGCGAGGCTCAGCGCGCAGCAGGGAGCGCGCTGAGCCTCGCAGTGGGGCGCACCGTGGTCAGGAGGGCTTCGGTGCGCCCGGTCGCGCGTAGCGGAACCAGGTGATGCCGATACAGAACGTGGTGAATGCGACGAGCACCCAGAGGAACGACGAGACTGCCATCCCCGCCAGCGCCACACCGAAGAGGAACGGGCCGTACGCCGCGATGGCGGAGACCCAGCCGATGACCCCGCCGGCCTGACGCCGCTCGAAGATCATCGGCATCTGCTTGAAGGTGGCGGCATTGCCGATGCCGGTGAAGAAGAAGATCGAGATGAAGCCCCACAGGAACAGGTGGAACTCGCTGGTCAGCGACTCGGCACCCAGCGACGGGTCGGGGGTGACGTGCTGGAGGGTGAACAGCAGCGAGACCAGGATGCCGATGCCCGCGACGAGGGTCCACCGGGCGCCACCGATCTTGTCGGTCAGCGGGCTGAACGCGACACGTGCGCCGGCCCCGACGAGCGGGCCGAGGAACGCGAACGTCAGTGCCAGCGGCACGCTGTAGCCCTGCACCAGCACCGAGGTCGACCCGTCGGCCGCGGTCGCGACGATGGCCGGGTTGCCCGCGCCGTACAAGTTCTTGATGAGCAGCCCGAACTGCGCCGCGAGGCCGGAGAAGATGCCGAAGGTCATCACGTAGAGAGCGGTCATCCACCACGTGTCGGCGTTCTTGAAGATGTCGAGCTGCTGGCGGAAGTTGGCGCGCACCGGGACGCTCTTGAGCATCGTCCAGGCGAGGATCGCGGCGACGATCACGAACGGCACATAGATGAAGGCCGCGTTCTGCTCCCACACCTCACGGTTCGTGTTCTTGGCCGGGTCGTGGAAGGTCTGCGACGCGCCGAGCACGCCCAGCAGGGAGAAGCCGATGATCCACGGCGTCACGAACTGCACGATCGAGACACCGAAGTTGCCGATGCCGGCTTGCAGCCCGAGCGCGGTTCCCTGACGGCGCCGGGGGAAGAAGTACGACGTGCTCGGCATGAATCCGGAGAACGCTCCGCCGCCGATGCCGGAGAGGAACGCCAGGATGAGGAACGTCGTGAACGTGGTCGAAGGGTTCTGCACCGCCAGGCCCCACCCGACGAGCGGGATCAGCAGCAGGGCCGTGGTCAGCGTGACCAGCTTGCGGGTCCCCATCACCGGCGGGAGCCACATCCAGATCAGGCGCATCGTGCCGCCGGCGAGACCGGGCATGGCGGTGAGCCAGTAGAGCTGGCTCTTGTCGAGCGCGAACCCGAGGTTGGTCAGGGTCGGAGCGATCGCGCTCGCGAGGAACCAGGTGGAGAAGGCCAGCGTGAGGGCGAAGGTCGTGATCACGAGGGTTCGCCAGGCGAGCGCGGAGTTCCAGCTCGCCTCGTCCTCGGGATCCCAGTCCGACAGCCACTCGCTGCCCTTCCGGACGTCGGTGGTGGTGACGGTCATGTCGTCTCCTTGGTTCCGGACGGGTCAGTGCGCGGAGGTGGTCTCGAGCTCGCGCTGCGGCTGCTCGAAGTCGTCGGACAGGTGGGGTGAGCTGCGGTGCAGCATCGAGACGACCGTGAGGTGCATCCAGACGAGGCACCCGAGGGTGAGCAGGAAGAGCACGCCGAACACGGCGCTGGGGATCCCGGTGAGGGCCACGGCGTAGCCGAAGATCGGCAGCAGGAAGAAGCCGCCGAGCGCGCCGAGCATCCCGACGACTCCGCCGACAGCGCCGACCTCGTGCGGGAAGTACTCAGGGATGTGCTTGTAGACGGCGGCCTTCCCGATGCCCATCGCGCATCCGAGGCCGATCACGAGCAGGGTGAACGGGACGATGCCGAGCTGCCACGGCAGGATCTCTGCGGTCCCGTCGGCGGACCTGCTGGCGTTGACCTCGACGGTGATGAATCCGTTGGGCATCATGAGGATCCCGGTCGTGACCAGCATCAGTCCGAAGGTCCAGTACATGATGCGGCGGGCGCCGACCTTGTCCGACATCCAGCCGCCGAGCGGGCGCAGCAGCGACGCGGGGAAGATGAACAGCGCCGTGAGCAGGCCCGCCTGCCACAGCGGCACGTCGTAGTTGGTCGCGTAGTAGAACGGCAGCGCGGACGCCAGGGCGACGTAGGCACCGAAGACGGCGACGTAGTAGAGGCTGAAGCGCCACACCCGCATCCGCTTGAGCGGCTGGAGGTGCTCGCGCATCGGCGTCGTGCGACCCGGCCGATGGTCGGGCCTGGGTGCGACGAACCAGACCACGACCGCCATGACGACGAGCGCCACCGCGTAGATCACCGGGATGAGCCGCCAGCCACCGGCGAGGAAGCCACCGAGGTACGCCGTGCCAGCCGTGGCCGCGATGATGGCCGGGCCGATCAGCTTGGTGATCGACGCTCCGACGTTGCCGGCGCCGAAGACGCCGAGAGCGAATCCCTGCTGCGAGCGCGGGAACCACGCGCTGTTCCACGCGATGCCGCTGGAGAACGAGTTGCCGGCGAAACCGATGAGGAAGGCGAGGACGAAGAGCATCGTCGGGTTGTGGGTGCCGGCGAGCAGGTAGGTCGGGACGGCTGCGATGAGCAGCAGCCCGGTCATCACGACGCGGCCGCCCCACCGGTCGGCGAGCACCCCGGTCCACATCCGCCAGATGGCTCCGTTGAGCACCGGGAGCGCGGTGAGCCAGTAGAACTGCGTGTCGGAGAGGCCGAACTCCGCCTTGATCGGGAGCCCGAGGATCCCGAACTGCAGCCACACCGCGAACATCAGGGTGAACGCGATGGTCGAGGTCACCAGGACGCGGTAGCGGCCCTCGGCCGGCGCCTCGCTCAGTGCTCCGACGGGGTCCGGTGCCGTGCTCACGCTCATGACAGCTCCTGATTGGTATTTACTAAGTTCGGGCTCACCGTAGGCCCTCGGATGGCGGTTTAGTCCACCCTAAGCGGGAGTATTTACCGTGACGTGGCCCACAAATGGACGGTGTTGTCGCAGGTCACGGCGCGGGTGTAGCGTCGGCGACGGCGTAGTTCACAAAGGCTAAGTAAATAACAGGAGGCGAACCGATGAGGCTCCCGCTCCGCGGTGGACCTGCCGAGCCGGACACGTCGAGCCGGCGCGTCCTGGACCTGCTGCTCGACTCGAGCGACCCGCTGCCGGTGGCCGCGATCGTCGAGCGCACCGGGCTGCACGCCAACACGGTGCGCTCCCACCTCAGCCTGCTCGTCGACATGGGCCGGGTCGACTCGGTGTCGGAGCCCCGCACCCGACCGGGGCGCCCCAAGCTGCTCTACCGCGCCAGTCCCGAGGTCGCGCCCCACGACCCCTATCGCACGCTCGCCGCGGAGCTGGCGGCCGGGAGCGCCGCAGGCGAGCCGGGCGACACCCCGGGTCGTGCCGCCGGTCGCCGCCTCGCTCGCGCCCAGCGGGTGAAGGCCGGCTCCCCGACCGACATCACTCCCGACGAGGCGATCGAGATGGCGGTCGACGGGCTCGAGGTGCTCGGCTTCGAGACCTCGACCGACCCGCTCGGCGACCGGCTCTACCTTCCCGTCTGCCCCTTCCTCGACATGGCGCGGGCGGACCGCGCGATCTGCCACGTGCACCACGAGATGCTCAACGGCTTCTTCGGCGAGCACGATGCCGACGTGACCGTGCGACGGCTCGACATCTTCGTCAAGGGCGACCTCTGCGTCGCCCACCTCGATCGCCCCGATCTGCGTCCGGCGCCAGCGCCGCTGGCGGAACGGGACGCCACCACCACCGCAACGGAGCAGTGACGTGACGACGACACCCCGCATCGACGACCCGCTCGTCGACGGCCTCATCTCGGCCCGCTCGTTCCTCACCCGCAGCGAGGTGTCGCCGGACCACCGCGCGGTCCACGAGGTCGGCGGTCGCGACGGCGACGTCTTCTACCGCGACCGTTGGTCCCACGACAAGATCGTGCGCTCGACCCACGGCGTCAACTGCACCGGATCGTGCTCGTGGAAGGTCTACGTCAAGGACGGAATCATCACCTGGGAGACCCAGCAGACCGACTACCCCTCGGTCGGTCCCGACTCCCCGGAGTACGAACCCCGTGGCTGCCCTCGCGGTGCGGCGTTCAGCTGGTACACCTACTCGCCGACCCGCGTGCGCTACCCGTATGTGCGAGGCGTCCTTCTCGAGATGTACCGCGCGGCCAAGGCGGCCAACGGTGGCGACCCGGTGACGGCGTGGGCCACGATCGCAGACGACGAGGACGCCCGTCGCCGCTATCACTCGCAGCGGGGCAAGGGCGGGCTCGTCCGCGCGACGTGGGACGAGGCGCTCGAGATCGTCGCCGCGGCGCAGGTGCACACGATCGCCAAGTTCGGCCCCGACCGCGTCGCCGGCTTCTCGCCGATCCCGGCGATGTCGATGGCGTCGCACGCCTCCGGCGCGCGCTACACCTCGCTGCTCGGCGGCACGATGCTCTCCTTCTACGACTGGTACGCCGACCTCCCGATCGCCTCGCCGCAGATCTGGGGTGACCAGACCGACGTCCCGGAGTCGGCCGACTGGTGGAACGCGAGCTACCTGATCATGTGGGGCTCCAACATCCCGACGACCCGCACACCGGATGCGCACTTCATGACCGAGGCCCGCTATCGGGGCCAGAAGGTCGTGACGGTGAGCCCGGACTACGCCGACAACACCAAGTTCGCCGACGAGTGGCTGCCGGCGCAGCCCGGCACCGACGGAGCGCTGGCGATGGCGATGGGCCACGTGGTGCTCAAGGAGTTCTACGTCGACCGCGAGGTCCCGATGTTCCTCGACTACGCCCGCCGGCTCACCGACCTCCCGTTCCTGGTCTCGCTGCGTCAGCGCGAGGATGCCTGGGTGCCCGACCGCTTCGTCACCGCTGCCGATCTCGGGATCGAGCAGGACGCCGCCGAGTGGAAGCCCGCTCTTCTCGACGGGCGCACCAACGAGCCCGTCATCCCGCACGGCTCGATCGGCTTCCGCCACAACGAGTCCGGCCTGGGCAAGTGGAACCTCAACCTCGACGGCATCGAGCCGGTGCTCTCGCTCTACGACCAGGCCGGGGAGTCGGTCGAGGTCGACCTGCCGCGCTTCGACGTGGTCGAGGAGGGCACCGAGCAGGGCTCGATCATCCGACGCGGCGTGCCGGTCCGCCGGATCGGCGACCGGCTCGTCACCACCGTCTACGACCTGATGCTCGCGCAGTACGGCGTCGGCCGAGAAGGCCTTCCCGGCGAGTGGGCCGGCGACTACGACGACGCATCGAGCCTCTACACGCCCGCGTGGCAGGAGGAGATCACCTCGGTGCCGGCGCAGACGGTGACGCGCATCGCGCGCGAGTTCGCCGCCAACGCGGAAGAGTCGGGTGGTCGATCGATGATCACCCTCGGCGCGGGCACCAACCACTGGTACCACTCCGACACGACCTACCGGGCGATCATCGCGCTCGTCATGCTCACCGGCTGCCAGGGGAAGAACGGCGGTGGCTGGGCGCACTACGTCGGGCAGGAGAAGGCGCGTCCGTTCACCGGCTGGGCCCAGCTCGCGTTCGGCCTCGACTGGGTGCGGCCGCCGCGTCAGATGGCGGGGACGTCGTACTGGTACCTGCACACCGATCAGTGGCGCTACGACGCCTTCGGTGCCGACGCGGTCGCATCCCCCCTCGGCACAGGGCGTTTCGCCGGGCAGTCGTTCGCCGACACGCTCGCCCAGGCGGTTCGGATGGGATGGACTCCGGCATCGCCGACCTTCGACCGCAACCCGCTCACCCTGGCCGGTGACGCGACCGCGGCGGGGATGACCGCGCCCGACTACGTCGTCGACGAGCTCAAGAGCGGCCGCCTCAAGTTCTCGGTGGAGGACCCGGACGCCCCCGAGAACTTCCCTCGGGTGCTGACCATCTGGCGCGCCAACCTGCTGGGCTCGTCCGGCAAGGGCAACGAGTACTTCCTGCACCACCTGCTCGGCGCCGAGGGTGCGATCGACAACAGCGAGACCCCCGAGGGCCTGCGCCCCAAGGAGGTGCACTGGAGAGAGGACGCGCCGGTCGGCAAGCTGGACCTGCTCGTGTCGCTCGACTTCCGGATGACGAGCACCGGGCTGTTCTCCGACGTGCTGCTCCCCGCGGCCACCTGGTATGAGAAGTACGACATCTCCTCGACCGACATGCACCCCTACATCCACGCCTTCAACGCGGCCATCTCGCCGCCGTGGCAGGCCCGCAGCGACTACGACGTCTTCCAACGCCTCGCCGAGGTCTTCAGCGAGATGGCGGGACCGAGGCTCGGGAAGCAGACCGACGTCGTCGCCGTGCCCCTGCTGCACGACACCCCGACGGAGATCGCGCAGCCGGGCGGCCGGGTGCTCGACTGGAAGGCGGGCGAGTGCGAGCCGGTGCCTGGTCGCACGATGCCCAACCTGGTCGTGGTCGAGCGCGACTACGGTGCCATCGCGGCGATGATGTCGGCGCTCGGCCCGAACGTCGAGAAGCTCGGCACGGTGGTCAAGGGCGTCACGCTGAAGCAGCCGGCGTCGGTCGAGCACCTCCGCAAGGTCAACGGCGTGGTGGTCGGCGGCATCGCCGACGGGCGTCCGCGGCTCGCCACCGCGGAGCAGGCGTGCGAGACGATCCTGACGCTGTCCGGAGTGTCCAACGGGGCGATCGCGGTCGCCGGCTTCGAGGCGCTCGAGCGGCGCACCGGCGTGGAGCTCGCCGACCTCGCGCGCGAGCACGAGGGCAAGCAGATCACCTTCGCCGACACCCAGAGCCGGCCGCAGTCGGTGATCACGTCGTGGGAGTGGTCCGGCAGCGAGCACGGCGGACGGCGGTACTCCCCGTTCACCATCAACGTTGAACGCGGCAAGCCGTGGCACACCCTCACCGGGCGCCAGCACTTCTTCCTCGACCACGACTGGATGGCCGAGCTCGGTGAGTGCCTGCCGATCTACCGTCCGCCGCTCAACCTCGCGGCCATCTCGGGCTATCCCGAGATCGGCGAGCACGGCGAGTCGCACGTGGTCGTGCGCTACCTGACCCCGCACTCGAAGTGGTCGATCCACTCGGAGTACCAGGACAACCTGTTCATGCTCGCGCTCTCGCGCGGCGGGCCGGACATCTGGATGAGCCGCGAGGACGCCGAGAAGATCGGGGTCAAGGACAACGACTGGATCGAGGCGCACAACCGCAACGGCATCGTCGTCGCGCGCGCGGTGGTCTCCCACCGGATGCCCGAGGGCACGGTCTACATGTACCACGCCAAGGACCGCACGATCGGCGTGCCGCGGGTCGAGAAGACCGGCAAGCGCGGCGGCATCCACAACTCCCTGACGCGACTGCTGCTCAAGCCGACGCACCTCATCGGCGGCTACGCCCAGCTCTCATACGGGTTCAACTACTACGGGCCCACGGGCAACCAGCACGACGAGGTCACCACGATCCGCCGCCGCTCGCAGGAGGTGCAGTACTGATGACTCGCGTCATGGCCCAGGTGGGCATGGTGATGAACCTCGACAAGTGCATCGGGTGCCACACGTGCTCGGTCACGTGCAAGCAGACGTGGACCAACCGGCGGGGTGTCGAGTACGTCTGGTTCAACAACGTCGAGACGAGGCCCGGCCAGGGCTACCCGCGACGCTACGAGGACCAGGAGCAGTGGAAGGGCGGCTGGCAGCTCAACAAGCGCGGCAAGCTGCGCCTGCGCAGCGGCGGCCGGTGGCGTCGGCTCACCACGATCTTCAGCAACCCCAAGCTCCCCGGGCTCGACGACTACTACGAGCCGTGGACCTACGACTACGACACGCTCATCAGCTCGCCGCCGATGGACACCGTGCCGGTCGCGCGACCCAAGTCGATGATCACCGGCAAGGACATGGAGATCCGCTGGGGGGCCAACTGGGACGACGACCTCGGCGGGGCGCCGGAGAACGGGCACAAGGACCCGATGCTCAAGGGCATCGAGGACCAGGTCTCGTTCGAGTTCGAGAAGGCCTTCATGTTCTACCTGCCGCGAATCTGCGAGCACTGCCTCAACCCCTCCTGCGTCGCCGCCTGCCCGTCGGGCGCGATGTACAAGCGGTCCGAGGACGGCATCGTGCTCGTCGACCAGGACGCGTGCCGTGGCTGGCGGATGTGCGTGTCGGGCTGCCCCTACAAGAAGGTCTACTTCAACCACCGCACAGGAAAGGCCGAGAAGTGCACGATGTGCTACCCGCGCATCGAGGTCGGCCAGCCGACCGTCTGCTCCGAGACCTGCGTCGGCCGGCTGCGCTACCTCGGGCTGTTCCTCTACGACGCCGACAAGGTGCTCGCGGCCGCATCCGTGGAGAACGAGCAGGACCTCTACGAGGCACAGCTCGACCTGCTCCTCGACCCCAACGACCCCGAGGTCATCGAGCTGGCGCGACGTGACGGCATCGCGGAGGACTGGATCGAGGCCGCGCAGAAGTCGCCGGTCTACGCGCTGGCCAAGACCTACCGGCTCGCGCTGCCGCTCCACCCGGAGTACCGCACGATGCCGATGGTCTGGTACATCCCGCCGCTCTCGCCCGTCGTCGACGCGCTCGCCAACAGCGGGCACGACGCGGAGGACAAGGGCAATCTGTTCGCCGCCATCGAGGCGATGCGCATCCCGATCGGCTACCTCGCCAACCTCATGACGGCGGGCGACGTGTCGGTCGTCGACGGCGTCCTGCGCCGTCTCGCAGCGATGCGCGCCTACATGCGCGACATCAACCTCGGCCGCGACCCCGACGAGTCGATCGCGACGTCCGTCGGGCTCACCGGCGAGCAGGTCTATGAGATGTACCGGCTGCTCGCGATCGCGAAGTACGAGCACCGCTATGTCATCCCGGCCGCGCACCAGGAGGCGGCCGAGGCGCTGGAGGAGAGCCCTGGCTGCTCGCTCGACTACGAGGGTGGTCCTGGTATGACCGGCTCGCCCGTCGACGGCAAGGGCCCCGTGCCCGTCTCGATCGAGAGCTTCCACCTCACCAAGCAGCGCGCCGAGGCCGAGCAGCACGCGTCGCTGCCCGAGGCGGGTGGCGACCGATGAGCGAGAGCCGCAGCACCCGTCGCCTGCTCGCGACCTGCTCACTGCTGCTGAGCTATCCCGACGAGGCGACGTACGACCGGATCCCCTTGGTCCGCGAGAGCCTGGGCGGGCTGCCGGCACCCTCCGCCGACGCAGTGCGCCGGTTGCTCGACTGGCTCGGCGAGGTGGGGCTGGCACGCGCCCAGGAGCACTACGTCGAGATCTTCGACCGTCGCCGCAAGGCCTGCCTCTACCTGTCCTACTTCCTCAACGGCGACACCCGTGGACGCGGCATGGCGCTGGTCGGCTTCAAGCAGGTCTACCAGGAGGCCGGCTTCACGATCGGTGACGGCGAGCTCCCCGACTTCCTGCCGGTGGTGCTCGAGTTCGGCGCGGCGGGCGACCTCGACGCCGCACTCGGCATGCTCGGTCGGCACCGCGCCGGCATCGAGCTGCTGCACCACGCCCTCGACGGCTTCGGCTCCCCGTACGCCGATGCGGTGGTCGCGCTGCTGCCCGTCGTGCCGAAGGGCATCGAGGGACCCAACGCCGAGGAGCTCGCCGCCAGCGGCCCACCCACCGAGCTGGTCGGCCTCACCCCGTTCATCCCGCTGGAGTCACTGCGGATCGGAGCCCGGACATGACCGCGACACAGACCTTCCTCTGGGTGGTGCTTCCGTACATGAGCGCCGTGGCCTTCGGCGTCGGCATGTTCTGGCGCTACCGCTACGACGCCTACGGCTGGACGACGCGCTCGTCGCAGATGTACGAGTCGCGACTGCTGCGCATCGGCAGCCCGCTGTTCCACTTCGGCATCCTGATGGCCCTCGGCGGGCACATCCTCGGGTTGCTCGTGCCCGCGGCCTGGACCGAGAAGCTCGGCGTGAGCGAGCACGTCTACCACCTTGCGGCAGTGAGCTTCGGCGTCGTTGCCGCAGTGATGGTGGTGACCGGTCTCGCGATCCTCATCTACCGCCGACGTACGGTCGGAAGGGTCTTCACCGTCACCACGCGCATGGACAAGGTGATGTACCTGATGCTCGGCTCGGTCGTGCTGCTCGGGGTGTTCAACACCGTGGCGATCAACCTGCTCAACGTCACCGGCGAGTACCCCGGGGGCTACAACTACCGCGAGAGCGTCGCGGTCTGGTTCCGCAGCCTGTTCCTGTTCAGTCCTGATGCGAGCGGGATGATCGAGGCACCACCGTCGTTCCAGCTGCACGCGGCGATGTCGCTCCTGCTCGTTGCGCTGATCCCGTTCACGCGCCTCGTTCACATGTTCAGCGCACCGATCGGCTACCTCTCGCGCCCCTACCTCGTCTACCGCAGCCGCGACCCCGAGGGCTCTGCCCGCCCTCCCCGCCGCGGCTGGGAGAAGATCGGCAGCTAACCCGCGCCCGCTCATTCAACGCAGAGCTGGGGGTTGTCAGCGGGGAGGTCGGGGGGCCAGTACGCCGACCGCGACGCCGGCGAGGATCAGCGCTGACGCGAGGGCCACGCGCACGGTCAGCGGCTCCCCGAGCAGCGCGAGACCGGCGAGAGCCGCGATCGGCGGCGGTGCCATCTGGATGATGCCGGACTGCACCCGGGTGAGCCGGGGGAGCACGGAGTACCAGAGCGCATAGCCCATCCCCGAGGCGATCGCACCGGAGGCGACCGCGAGCGCGATCCCCTGTGGTTCGGCGTACGCCGTGCCCGGACGCAGCACCACGACACCGAGCTCGAGCACCAGCGCGAGCGGCAGGCTCCACACGAAGTTGCGCGCGGACGTCACGAGCGGGTCGCCACCGGAGCGGCCGGCGAGGGTGTATCCGGCCCAGGCCACACCGGCGACCATCATCAGTGTGACGCCCGCGAGGTCGGGGGCGCTCACGCCGGGAGCGACGAGCGCGACGAGCCCGGCGACCGCGAGCGCGAGCCCGGCCCACCCGCGTAGGCCCGGCCGCTCGCCGCGGCGGATCGCGACGCCGTACATCACGGCCTGCACGGTGCCGAAGAGCACGAGCGCGCCGGTGGCAGCACTGATGCGCAGGTAGGCGAGGGAGAACGCGGCGGCATAGCCGAAGAGGAGCCCAGCGCTGCGCCACGGCACCGGACGAGCCAGGAGTCGCGTCGCCGGGGTCCCGCGCGCGACCACGATCAGGGTCAGCGCGACGGCCCCCGAGGCCAGGCGTACGCCGGTGAACGTCGCCGCGTCGATGCTCCCGGAGTCGAGCGCAGCACGGGTGAGGATCGAGTTGGCGGCGAACGCCACCATCGCCACCGATGCCCCGGCGTACGCGACCCAGGCGGGTGCTCCGTCGTGGTCGAACGCGACCGTCATCCGACCTCCCCAGGTGATGCAGGAGTTCCTAGCAGTCGCGCCGGCCGCGTGGTGGCCGAACCCGCGTCGAAGCCTCGCCCTTGACACTGGGAAGATATCTTCCTATAAATATCCCATGGTGCGACGCCGAGCAGGTGAGCTGCTCCCCATCGAGCAACGGATCCTCGAGACGGGGCTCGAGTTCGGCCGTGCGGGCGAGGAGTTCCACGGCTTCGCCCTCGCCGCCGCGATGTCCGGGCGGGACGACGGCCGCGGGCTCACCGCGCACGGCACGCTCTACAAGGCGCTCAGCCGGCTGGCCGAGCGCGGCCTGCTCAGCTCGCGCTGGGAGAGCGCCGACCTTGCCACGACGGAAGGGCGACCGCGGCGGCGGCTCTACCGGGTGACCGGTGCCGGTGAGGTGGCGCAGCGCAGCCGCAGCACCGCTACGCCCCGGCGACGCTCGCTCGGGACGGCCTCGGCATGACCGACCTCGACCGCACGTCGCCGACCGTCCTCGCCTGGTGCGCCTGGTACACCCGCGGGCTCTCCGACGTCGTCGCCAGCGAGCGACACGACGAGCTCGTCGCCGACCTCCACGACCACCGGGTCGATGCGCTGGGGCGTGACGAGACGGCACGGCGTCATGCCCGCGCCGTCGTCACGCGTGCGCTCCTCGGTGCCCCCGCAGACCTCTCCTGGCGGAGCCATCAACTGCGGATCGCTCGATCCGCACGACGTCAGGAGAAGAAGATGAGCGTGTCATCACGACGTGACGCTCGCACGACGGTCGCCTTCGTCCTCGGAAGCCTCGTCGCGGCATGGTCGGCGCTCTCGGCGGCCATGCTGTGGAACATCGTGTCCGGCACGAGCAACGACGAGGACCGCAGGTGGGGCTGGGGTGTCGGTCTGACCGGACTCGTCTGCCTCATCCTGTCGGTATGGGCGCTGACGGTCCTGACCCGCCGCCCCCGAGCGGCCGGTGTGGCGCTCGCCTTCTCAGCGGTCGTCACGACGGTCTGGATGACCTGGTTCCTCGTTGTCGCGGCGGTCGGCGTGGCCATCGCCGTCTTCTTCGTGGTGTACGCGGTGCGCACCCCGTCGCCGACCCGCGAGACCGTCGCCGCCTGAGCCGTCCCGTCGGACGGACGGGTGGGCGGGGTCGTGCGAACCCGCCAGGAGAGCCGACTCCGCCCACCCGGTCGTCGAGCTGCCGGCGTATGCCGGAAACGAGGCCGGGGCGCTGGCGTGGGGAAGGCTGCGGTGGCAGGGTGCCGGGCATGCCCGCTGATGCCCGCACCACCTCGTCGTCGACCCACGGCCTGCCTCCGAGTCGGTTCCCGGGGGTGCTTGCCCCGATGGTCACGCCGTTCAATGACGACGGGGCGCTCGCGCTCGACCGCGTGCCGGCCATCGTGGAGTTCCTGCTCGGGCACGGCATCTCCGGTCTCGTCGCTGCCGGCACCACCGGCGAGGGCTACGCACTCGACCTCGCCGAGCGCCGCGCAGTGCTCGAGGCGGTCCAGCAGGCGGTCGCGGGGCGGGTGCCGGTGCTGCTCGGCGTCGGGGGCACCGCAACCCGCGAGGCGCTCGCGCACGCCGCACTCGCCCGCGAGCTCGGCGCCGACGGCCTCATGGTGGCGGCGCCGGCGTACTCCCTCCCCACCCAGGCCGAGCTCGGTGCGCACGTCCTCGCGGTGCTCGAGGCGGCGCAGCTGCCCGCCGTGCTCTACGACTACCCCGACCGCACCGGCGTGAAGTTCGAGGAGCGCTCGCTCGACCTGCTCGCCACGCACCCGCTCGTGGTCGGCATCAAGGAGGCGTCGGGGGACGTCTCCCGCGTACGCCGACTGCGCCGCCGCTACGGCTCCGACCTCACCATCGTGTGCGGGTCCGACACCCTGGCGATGCGCTATCTCGAGCTCGGCGTCGACTCGTGGATCGCGGGCCTGTCCAACGTGCTGCCGCTCGAGCACGTGCTCATGCTCGAGGCCGCCCAGAGCGGCGACCTGCAGACGGGCT
>JANMMN010000072.1:0-5295 GCA_031373405.1 Actinomycetes bacterium | reverse complement strand
TCGTCGTGGGTGATCTGGCCGCGGCCTGCGACTCTCTCCAGCGCCCCTCTCTCGACTCGCTGATCCCTCAGTCGGTCGCGCAAGACCAGCTCGCCGGCGCGGCGGCGCTTAGCTCGCTGCGCGGGAGCTTCGGCTTCATCGTCGGCACCTCGCTGGCCGGCATCGTCGCCAGCTACCTCGGCGTCGCAGTGGCCTATGGCCTCGACCTGCTCTCCTTCGTCGCCTCCCTCCTGCTTCTGGTGCGGCTGCAGAGTCGTGGACGCGTCACGGCGGACGGACGCGCTGACCTCGCCTCGATCGCCGAAGGTTTGCGCTACGCGTGGGGCCGCAAGGACCTGCTCGGGACCTATGCCGTCGACACCGTCGCGATGGTGCTCGCCTTCCCGTACGCCGTGTTCCCGTTCGTCGCGGAGAAGTACGACGCCCCATGGGCGCTCGGTCTGCTCTATGCGGCGCCGGCAGTCGGCAGTCTCGTCGCGTCGGTCACCAGCGGATGGACCGCACGCGTGCATCGGCACGGTCGCGCGCTCGTGGTCGCCGCCGCGCTGTACGGGCTTGCCATCGCCGGGTTCGGACTTGCGCCCACGTTGTGGTGGGCGTTCGGCTTCCTCGCGTTCTCGGGCGTCTTCGACATGGCGAGCGGAATATTTCGCAGTCTCGTCTGGAACCAGTCGATACCGGACGAACTGCGCGGTCGGCTCGCCGGCATCGAGCTGTTGTCCTATGCGCTCGGGCCGCAGCTCGGCAGCGCGCGAGTCAGTCTGATGGCGCAGTGGCGCGGGCTTTCGGCATCGATTGCCATCGGTGGATTCGCTTGTGCTGCAGGGGTTGTCGCGCTTGCGGCAGCCCTGCCGACGATGTGGAGCTACGACGTCCGTACGTCGCCGCACGTCGCCGACGTGAGGCGACAACGCGAGCTCAGGCAGTCGAGCAACGACGCCTGATCATGGGGATGAAGGCTGCCGTGCGCTACCACGACGCCGACACGAACATCCGTTACGACGCGAACATCCCGCGAGTTTCTGTCACGCTCTGACACAGTTCGATCGAAGGACTCCGACATCAAGGTCGGACGACGACTCAGGGAGGCATCGTGGCGGTCAAGTCCACCGCGAAGAAGGTGGCCAAGAAGGCACCCGCGAAGAAGGCTGCGGCCAAGAGGGCCCCGGCGAAGAAGGCTGCGGTCAAGCGCGCACCGGCCAAGAAGGCCGCTGCGAAGAAGGCCCCCGCCAAGCGCGCCGTTGCCAAGAAGGCTCCGGCGAAGAAGGCTGCAGCGAAGAAGGCCCCGGCCAAGCGCGCCGTGGCCAAGAAGGCTCCGGCCAAGAAGGCAGCACCGCGCAAGGCTGCTGCCAAGAAGGCTCCGGCCAAGAAGGCAGCGCCCCGCAAGGCTGCTGCCAAGAAGGCTCCGGCGAAGAAGGCTCCGGCCAAGCGCGCCGCGAAGAAGGCCTGAGCACCACCAGCTCAGACCGAAGAAGGCCGACACCTGCACAAGGTGTCGGCCTTCTTCGCGTCAGGCGCACCGAGCCCCCGACACGTTCGCGACTCAGTCGTCGTCGGTCTCGTCGAGTGCCTCGTTGCGTTCCTTCATCCGCCCGATCACGCCGGCCGCCTCCGCTTCGGTGGCGTAGGGACCGAGCCGCTCGGAGTTCGGATCGCCGAGCCCCTGCTCCACCCGCTGGGTGCGCAGGTTGAACCACCACTCGCCCTCGCTCATCGAGCCTCCTTCGATCGGGAGCGCGCGAGGCGACCCACGCACGCTGCTCGTAGACTCGCACCATGTCACTTCAGCCCGGTGTCATCAGCCCGATGCGCCCCGTGCCCCCGCACATCCCCCGCCCCGAGTACGTCGGGAAGCCGCGCGCCGCCCGCTACACCGGCTCCGAGGTCAAGGACGCCGACACGATCGAGCGGATGCGCATCGCCGGACGGCTCGGCGCGCAGGCGCTCGAGGAGGTCGGCCGCAGCATCGAGCCGGGTGTGACGACCGACGAGCTCGACCGCGTCGGCCACGAGTTCCTCTGCGACCACGGCGCGTATCCGTCGACCCTCGGCTACCCGGGGGGCGGGCGCGGCCCGGTGTTCCCCAAGGCGTTGTGCTCCTCGCTCAACGAGGTGATCTGTCACGGCATCCCCGACACGACCGTGCTGCGCGAGGGCGACATCTGCAACATCGACATCACCGCGTTCATCCACGGCGTGCACGGTGACACCAACGCGACCTTTCTCGTCGGCGAGGTCGACGAGGAGTCGAGGCTGCTGGTCGAGCGCACCCGCGAGGCGACGATGCGTGGAATCAACGCCGTAGCTCCAGGCCGCCAGCTCAACGTGGTCGGTCGCGTGATCGAGTCCTACGCGCGTCGCTTCGGCTACGGGGTCGTGCGCGACTTCACCGGGCATGGCATCGGCACCGCATTCCACAGTGGTCTCGTCGTGACGCACTTCGACGATCCGACCGCGACGACCGTGCTCGAGCCCGGGATGACCTTCACGATCGAGCCGATGCTCACCCTCGGCACGTACGAGTGGGGGATGTGGGACGACGGCTGGACCATCGTGACCGCCGACCTCCGCCGCTCCGCGCAGTTCGAGCACACCGTGCTCGTCACGGAGTCCGGCGTGGAGATCCTCACCCTGCCCTGACGGCCGGCGTCGACCGTGGGGGTCGACCACCTCGATAGCCTGCGGTCATGACGACTGGAGAGCACCCGCTGGGTTGGCCTGACGATGTGCGCACCCTCGCGATCGACATCGGTGGCAGCGGCTTCAAGGCCGCGATGCTCGACCCGCAGGGCGTGATGCTCACCGAGCGGGTCAGGGTGCCCACGCCGTACCCGTGCCCTCCCGACGTCCTGGTCACGTCGCTCGTGGCGCTCACCGCGCACCTCGGTGTGCGGCATCGCGTGTCGGTCGGGTTCCCGGGGCTCGTCCGCAACGGCCGGGTGCGCAACATCCCGTCGCTCTCACGCGCGGCCTACGGTGCGGACGCCGACCCCGCGCTCGAGCAGCAGTGGCGCGGCTTCGACCTCGCGAACGCGCTCGAGGACGCGTTCGGCGTGCCGGTGAAGGTCGCCAACGACGCCGACGTGCAGGGCTGCGCGGTGGTGCGCGGCGAGGGCTCCGAGTTCGTGATGACCCTCGGCACAGGAGTCGGCACCGCGTTGTTCCTCGACGGTCGTCTGCTCCCCCACATCGAGGGCGGTCACGCGCCGTTCCGCAAGGAGCAGACGTTCGAGGAGCAGCTGGGCAACGTCGCGCGCAAGGACATCGGCAACCAACGCTGGGGACGTCGGGTGCTCGAGGCGATCGCGGCGTACGACCGGTTCCTGTTCTTCGACACCATCTATCTCGGCGGCGGCAACGCCAAGCACCTCGATCCCGAGCAGCTCCCGACGCACGCCCGGGTCGTCGACAACACCGCGGGGATCGTCGGCGGGGTGCGGCTCTGGGACCTCGATACGTGACCTGCGGAACAGATGATCCGACTTTCAATCACCTGGTCTCCGGCGTACGATTGCCTCATGACCAGGTGGCTGTCGGTTGAGCAACAGAAGCACTGGCGTGCCTACATCGCGGCAACGGTCCTGCTCCAGGACCGGCTCTCCCGCGAGCTGCAGGCCGCGCACGGCCTGACGATGGGCGACTACGAGATCCTCGTGCGCCTGTCCGAAGCACCCGGACGCGCACTCCGCATGAGCCAGCTCGCCGAGCACACCCTTGCGAGCCGAAGCCGCCTCTCGCACCAGGTCGATCGCCTCGAGAAGGCCGACCTCGTACGCCGCGAGGCCTGCGAGCACGACCGTCGCGGAGCCAACGCGGTGCTGACCGAGCACGGGTGGGACGTGCTGGTCGAGGCGGCACCGACACACGTCGCGGGTGTCCGCACGCACCTCGTCGACCTGCTCAGCGACCGCGAGTTCGCCGCACTGGGCAAGGCCTGCGCGATCCTCGCCGACCACCTTCAGGACACCGAGACGCCGGTGTCCGAAGCCAGCTGATCCCGACGGCCCGAGCGTCCGCGTGATCAGTCCGGTGGGGGCCGGCCGAGGGGCTGGCCCCCACCGGAGACTGCTATCCGGTGCTAGAACGGATACGCCGCATCAGTCCAAAGGTCTGACACCGGACTGACGCCACGCGCGCGCTATCTGAGGTCGAACACCGCCGGGTTGGGGATGTTCGTGCCCCCGATGTTCACCCAGACGCGGTAGGTGCCCTGACGGGTGCTGAGGTTCGGGTCCAGGCTGCCGACAGCGAGGTTGTAGATGTACTTGCAATCCACGGTCCGGTAGTACTCCCCGGAGTCCTTGGGTTGGATGCTGTCGGCCTCGTTGACCGCACCATCGGGCAGCACGTCGTTCTTGCTCCACCTGAGCTTGGCCTGAGGCAATGCGCATGTGCTGGCGTACGGCGTAGTCGTGTCGGACGCGATCGTCGTGCTCGTGCCCATCGGCAGCGGAGTCCAGGTGGCCCCGTCGACTTCTGCCCCGGACAGTGTGACGATTTGATCGCCGGCAGCGGACCATCCGCCGTCGAGGATGAGGCTGACGCTGTCGATGTCAACTCCGCCCACGAGTGCAAGTGCATCGGCGTACGTCCCGTAGTAGGGGCCGCCCAGTTGAGTGAGGTCAAAGCGAGCGTCGGAGTTCCCGACGAGGTTGTGGCCCGAGTTCGTCGAGGTACCCGAGCAGTCCGTGAAACTTGGAACGTCGCCAAAGTAGATGAAGACGTTGCCGGCAGCTGTGCCGAGCTCCCACCGCAACGCCCCGCCGCCACAGTCCCCCGTGGTGAATGCGTAGTTGGCTACCAGAGAGTTGATGTCGGCAAAAATGACCGGCGCGTTGGGCACGAACGACAGGAACGAGTAGTTGTTGGTTGTCGCGGCATCGGACAGGATCGACTGGAAGGTCGCAGGTCCCGTGACTGTCGTCGTGCTCACGACGGTACGGGTGGCCGATGACAGGTCAAACTGCACGGGGATCACACCACGTCGCTTCGGGAAGTTGCTGGTCCCGTCTGCATTGATCGGGGCTCGCACCTTCGCTAGGTAACTGGTGGATGTCGTGCTGCTAGTCGTCGAGGTGACCGACTGTGCCGGGTACGAGTTCCAGGTGCCGGTCGAGTTGGTCGCTGTCGACGGCCCCGAAGTGAGCACCAAGTTGTCGACCAAGAAGCCGTTGCCCAGTGTTGCCGGCGCGGCCGCGCCCCCGGTGCGGAACAGCAACGAATCGACCGTGCGGCTGTTGTCCATCGTAGTCAGAGTGTTGGACTCAGGGCAGTAGCGGTAGTAGTCCTCCCACG
>JANMMN010000070.1:0-13529 GCA_031373405.1 Actinomycetes bacterium | reverse complement strand
CCGCTGCGTCGGCGTGGAACGTGCGAGATGATGGGGGCTCGGCACCGCCACACGACGTGAGAAGGACTCCAGCGTGAGCGACCTCATCGACACCACGGAGATGTACCTCCGCACGATCTTCGAGCTCGAGGAGGAGGGCATCACGCCGCTGCGCGCCCGCATCGCCGAACGGCTCGGGCAGTCCGGCCCGACCGTCTCCCAGACCGTCGCGCGGATGGAGCGCGACGGTCTGCTCTCGGTCGAGGGCGACCGCCATCTCGAGCTCAGCGACGACGGCCGCACGATGGCCACCCGCGTGATGCGCAAGCACCGCTTGGCGGAGTGCCTGCTCGTCGAGGTGATCGGACTCCCGTGGGAGGACGTCCACGCCGAGGCGTGCCGGTGGGAGCACGTGATGAGCGAGAACGTCGAACGCCGGATACTCGAGATCCTCGGTCACCCCACGGTCTCGCCGTACGGCAACCCGATCCCCGGCCTCGCCGAGCTCGACGAGATCCCGTCGGACAACGACCGGTCCGGGCTCACGACGCTCGACACGGTCGTGAGCGAGGTCTCCACCCGGGTGACGGTCGTCCGCATCGGCGAGCCGATCCAGAACGACGCCGCCCTCATGCGGGCGCTGCGTCGCGCCGGCGCCCTGCCGGGAGCCACGGTCAAGGTCGTCGGCTCTCCTGGCGGCGTGCTGATCGGCAGCGCCGGGGAGTACGCCGAGCTCGCGCGCGACACCGCATCCCACGTCTTCGTCCGCAAGGGCTGACCCCGCTGACCGCGGTCTGCGGTCGGTGGTCGGCGTTGAGGGGCTGGTGTGGTGCGGGCCACAGGCTCGTGACCCCGGTGCGCGGAACCCGCGGGTGCCCCGTCAGCGTTGCCCCTACGCCGGTGCTCGCCGGGACCTCGGCCCGCCGGCTCGTGGTCCGCGAACGCCGGTGCGCACGCTGACCCGGCGGCAACCGCGTTCCGAAGTGGACCGGTGCGGTTCCTGTTCGCCCGTCCTGCCGCCCGAGGAGCTCCACCCCCGTGACCACCACGACCGTGCCCCACCACGTCGAGCCGCCCGCGGATCCGGCGTACGCCGCCCTCGCCTGGCTCGCGCCGGCGCACCGCGATCGCGCCGAGCTGACGCTGCGGGTCGCGGCGACGATCGTCGCGCTCAGCACGCTGCTCCTGGTCAGCGGAGCGATCAACGGGCTCGATGCGGCTGCCTCCTCGCAGGTCTACGCCTCGACCCGCTGGCTCAACACCGTCGGGCTCGGTCTCGAGGCTCCGGGTCTGCGCTCGTTCATCTACCCGCTCGCCCTCGGCGGAGCAGGCTGGGTCGCGTGGCGGCACCGCGACGCCCGGATCCTGCTCACCACGACCGTCGCGCTCTTCCTGGTCAACGCGCTCACCAGCGTCGGGAAGTTCCTGACCGCGCGCGCCACCCCGCGCCAGGGCGGCCCCGAGGCCTACGACCCCGAGATCCTCGGGTCGCTCGGCGCCTTCCCGTCAGGGCACGCGGCCAACATCGCCGCGGTCGTCACGCTGGCGCTCCTCCTCGCGCCGTCGACCCGCCGTACGCGACTGCTGCTCGCCGTCCCGCTCCTGTCGATGTCGCTCACCTCGTGGGCGCGCGGCACGCACTGGGTCTCCGACCTCCTGGCCGGCCTCGCCGTGGGGGCGATCGCCGCGTCGGCGGCGGTCCTGCTGGCCAACCGGGCGTTCGACGAGTCCCACCGCCTCAGCCGCGTCCCGGTGCGGACCCAGCACGCCGGTGCTGCCCTGATGGGGCTGGCGCTCACGGTCGCGTGGATGAAGGACAACAAGTGGGACCCCTCGGACCTGATTTGGGCGGCCGCGGGCCTCTGCCTCGGTCTGCTCCTGGCGGCGCGGGGGAGCCGAGGCTGGCCCGAGCCCGCGGTCTCGGCGGCGTACGACGACGCCCCCGGACCCGCGGCGCGGGGGAGCCGAGGCTGGCCCGAACCCGCGGTCTCGGCGGCGTACGACGACACCCCCGCACCCGTAGCCTTCGCGTCGTGAACATCCCCACGCGCCCCGACGTCCTCGCCGTCCTCGCCCCCGGCTCCCTCGCTGGGCGCACCGCCCTCGTCACGGGAGGGGGCAGCGGCATCGGTCGCGCCTCGGCGCTGCTCCTCGCGCGCCTCGGCGCGCGGGTCTGCGTCGTGGGCCGCACCGCGGAGACCCTGGAGGAGACAGTCGCGCGGTCCGTGTCCGCGGGCCATCCCGAGCCGATGCGCATCGCCGTCTGCGACGTCCGCGAGCCGGGGAACGTCGATGCTCTGCTCGACGACGTGCTCGCCGACCTGGGTCGCGTCGACGTCCTGCTCAACAACGCCGGTGGCCAGTTCGTGTCACCGGGAGAGCTCGTGCCCTACAAGGGATTCCGGGCGGTGACCCGACTCAACCTTGACGCCACCTGGTATCTCACCGCGCGCGTCGCCGAGCGCACGATGCTGCCCCAGGGCTACGGCAAGATCATCAGCATCACGATGTCGCCGCACCGAGGCACTCCCGGCATGGCGCACTCGTCGGCGGCCCGCGCCGCGGTCGAGTCGCTGACCCGCACCCTCGCCGTGGAGTGGGGTCCGCGGGGAGTGCGACTGGTGGCCATCGCACCCGGGTTCGTGCACACCGAGGCCATCGCGAAGTACGGCGTCGATCCCGAGCTGCTCGCGCGTCTCGTCCCCGTGCCGCGCATGCAGGCAGCCGACGAGGTGGCGGCGCTGGTCGGCTTCCTCGCCGGCCCCGCGGGCGACTACATCACGGGCACGACCATCACCGCCGACGGCGGTCTCGACGTCGTCGGCCCCGGCATCCTCGGCAACTGACGCGAGTAACACCTCCAACCGACCGGTTGAGCGCCTGAACCGGTCGGTTGGAGGTGTAACTCGCGCACGGTGGAGGTGTTGAGCTCTGGTGAGTCGGGCGGGCCGAGCGCCGTTGGCGCTGGCTGGCCGGTCAGGAGGCGTCGGGGCCGTGGACGGCTGGCGATGCGGAGCGCGGGGACGGGTCGGCGCGGTAGGCGTCGAATGCGTCGCTGAGGTTGCCGAACACGTGCTCGCGGCCGAACTTCTCGAGCGTGCCCATCACCTCGAGCGTGCCGAGCAGCCGCTCGTCGGCTCGGGCCACGGCGAAGTGTGCGCCGTGGGCATGCACGAAGTCGACGAGGTGGTTCAGGGCGATCCCGGCCGAGTAGTCGACGTCGTCGATCGACGAGCAGTCGAGGACGAGCCAGTTGACGTCGTCGGGCGCGGCCTGGATGAGTGCTTCGACGTCGTCGGCGAACCGGTTGGCGTTGGCGTAGAACAGCTCGGCGTCGTACCGGAACACGATGAGGCCGGGCAGGCTCTGCAGGCCGGGCTCGGCCTTCGCATACGTCGGCTGTCCTTCGGCATCGACGCCGACGACGAAGTTCGCCGGTCGGTACTGGCGTTGCACGAGGGCGAGGATCGAGAGCACGACCGCGAGCACGACGCCTTGCTGGACGCCGACAGCGCAGACGACGGCCGCGGTGATCAGCGCGATCACGAACTCGCTGGGCGCGCGGGTGCGGATGGTGCCCAGCCCGATCAGGTCGACGAGGCCCCAGCCGATGAGGAAGACGATGCCCCCGAGCACCGCCTTCGGCATCGGTGCGAGGGCAGCGGTGAAGAACAGCGCGACCAGCAGGACGACGAGCGCCATCGCGATGTTGGCGACCTGGGTGCGACCGCCCTCTTCGTCGAGGATCTCGGTCTTGGTCGGGCTCCCGTTGACCACGAACGTCCCCGTGAGGCCTGCTGCGGCGTTGGCGCCGGCGAGGCCGAGGATGTCGCGGTTGACGTCGACCCGCTGCCCCTTCTTCATCGCGAAGCTCCGTGCTGTCGCGGCACTTTGGGCGATGATGAGGATGAGGCAGGAGCCCGCGAGTGCGAGCACGTCGGGGACGTCAGCCCAGGTGATGCCCTGCGGCAGGCCGACGGGCGGGAACCCGCCCTGGACAACGCCGACCTCGACGACTCCATTGCTCGCGGCATCGGCTGCGGACGACAGGGCGATGAAGAGCACCACCGCAATGAGCGCGCCAGGCACCCGCGGTGCCCATCGACGGCAGCCCAGGATGATCACGAGCGTCCCCACGGCGAAGCCGAGAGCCCACACGTTCGTGCTTCCCAGGTTGGTGACCAGGTGCCACTGCTGCTCGAGCCAGGTGCCCGATCCTTTCGGGATGCCGAGCATCTCCGGAAGCTGACCGGTCATCACCTGCACTCCGACACCGGTGAGGAAGCCGATGAGCACGGACGAGGAGAGGAAGTCACCGAGGAACCCCAGCCGCAGCAATCGCGCGACCAGGAGCAGCGCTGCGGTCACCAGCGCGACGAGACTCGCCCAGGCGACCCACTCGTCGGAGTAGGGGCTGAGCCCGGTGATGCCCAGCGCGGTGAGTCCGGCGGCCATCAGCGCAGCGGTGGCGGAGTCGGCTCCGACGACGAGGAGCCGGCTCGAACCGATCAGCGCGAAGACGATGGTCGGGAGGATGACGGTGTAGAGGCCGGTGGCGATCGGCGTCTGCGAGATCGAGGTGTAGCCCATGACCTCGGGGATCGCGACGGCGGCGAGCGTCACCCCGGCAACGAGGTCGCGCCTCAGCCAGGTCCGTTGGTAGCCGCGGAACACGAGGGGCAGCGCGCGCACGTCGACTCCCTACCTGGGCGAGAATCCCGACGGCTCACCCTGGCACGGCGCCCGTTGTCGTCCACCGTGATTGGCCCGGCCCGCGACGGACCAGCGACGGACCAGCGACGGCCGCTCGGGGGTTGGTCGGGGGCTGAGAACTCGTGCGCGGTGGGCTCAGCGGACGCGGCGGGCCAGGGTGAAGCCGGTACCGGTTCCGACGCAGGTCTGCAGGACGAGGTCGGCCTTCGGCGCGGGCAGGGAGCCCGACTGGCGCGCGAGCCGGATGTGGCCGGTCACGACGTAAGTGCCGGCGGCCACACCGGTGGTGACAGTGACGACCGTGCCTGTGGGGACGGTGGCAAGCCACTGATAGCCGCAATGGTTGTGCGCAGCGAGCCACATCGGCCTGGTGGTCCACAGCACGAGCTGGCAGTCGTTGATCGCAGCCTGTGATCCGGGTGCGTTGGTGTAGCGGGAGATCGTGATCGGCTTCAGCGTCGAGCTGGACTTCGTGCTGGTGGGAGCGACCGCGGCGGGCTTCGGCTTCGGCTGCGCGGGCTTGGACGCCGTCGGCTTGGTGGTCGCTCTCGCTGGGGTCGCCCGCGAGGTCGCCCTCGCAGCCTGCGCCTTAACGACTGCCGCTGCCACGGTGGTAGCGCTGGCCTTCGCCGCCGCGCGCGCGTGGTTGGCGGCGGAAGCAAGGCGGATCGCGGCATCGGCCTCGTCCGGGCCTGCGACGCTCAGCGGGGCGGCGACGGCCGTGGCGCGCACCGGCGCGGCGGTGCCGACCGGGGAGCCGCCCCACGCCGCCTCGGGACCGGAGCCGGTCACGAGGAGCAGCGCGCTGGCGCCGGCGGCGACGAACGCCGTCCGGGTCGCGTGCTGCTGCCTGCTCACCAGTAGTGCGTCGGCCCATTCCGCGGTGGACTTCAGCCACAGCCCAGACTTACTCCGAACGGGCTACGTCGCCGAGATCACCCGTCTGCCCGCTCAAGTCACCGACGAACCGACCGTTGGCACCCGGCTCGCGCACAACGCGCGCTCCATACCCGGGTGACCGGTTCGTCGTTCGTCCGCGCAGTCGGACTCGTGGCGGCGAGGTCAGGGTCGCGTGGCGATGTGGTGGTGCTGAGTCTGCGCGGCACCCAGGAGCTCGGGACAGCTGGGAACCAGCCCCGAGGGCTCCGCTGATCGCCCTCCTCGCCTGGACGTCATCCAGCGTCTACGGCACCGTGCTCGAGTCGACCGACGGCGGGTCGAGCTTTCGCCCTCGCCTGACCGGTATCGGTGGGCACTGACCATCCCGATCTCGGCGCCGGAGCCGCGCTTCCACGCTCGGAGGTGGGCCTGCTCCCCATCGCCGTGCTCACGACCGGCCGAGGACCGCTCGGCCCTGACCCGCTCCCTGGTGGGCGGCTCCGCCAGCGATCGTAACGACGGTGAGCCGACTGGCCGACCACACACCAGCCGCGACGATCATCGTGAACGCCGCGATCGCGAAGCAGTAGACGGCGATCGTCGCGTAGCCGGTGGTGGGGTCAAGGAAGGGGTACGGCACCCACCCATCGGTGGCACCCCGGATCAGGACCACGACCATCCACCCGACCGGATAGATCGTGGTCACCCAAATCTGGCGCCACGGAAGGGGGGGTCGATCAGAGAACAGGATCCAGTCGATGACGCCATACAGAGGCAGGACCACGTGCAGCACCGTGTTGGCCCAGGGCAGTGTCACTCCGCCTTCCTGCCCGGCAAGCAGGACGTTGTACACCCCTCCGACCAAGACGATGTACGTCGTGACGCAACCTCGTACCAGGGCTAGGGACATCCCTTGACGCCGGCCCCTGAACGTGACCGCGGCCGTGACTGTCATGGTCACGCAGAAGAAGATGTTGCTTTGCACGGTGAAGAACCCGAAGAAGTTGAACGGGTTGATCGATGACCGCGAAGCCGTGTCGAGCAAGGTCGCGATGATGGCCGCGAATCCTGCGAGGGCTGCGGCCAGGCGCAGAGTTGCGACCGATCTCACGTGGTTCCTTCCGTTGGGGATGCGACCGTGGCGCGCGACGAGCCGTGCTTCGGCCGGAGGACCCGCATCGAGACCAGCCCGCCGCTGTCCGTTCCCGATCAAGTTACCCGAGGTTGGAGGGGGACACATCGTTGCTCAGCTATCGCCGTCGGACCTAGGTCAGAGCCGGTCGATGGGGGAGGGCGTGGATGCGATCGTCGAGTATCTGGGCGTGGGTTCCGGTGTGCAGGACGACGCCGGCTCCCCGCACCCGCCGAGCCACTTCGGCCTCGTGCTCGCCTCCCGTCGCGCTTCTGCCGGCCCACGCTCCGGCCAGGCCCCCGACGTGGCGACCAGGAGCGTGCTCCACGCCATCCCGGCCGGTTCCGGCGCGACGTCGCGGTGAAGGCTGGGGATGCGCTCCTCATCGATACGTTCACCCCGGCCGCCGACACCGTCCTGAGCGTGACCGGCGCCCGGGTCCTTGCGAGCGCCAACGCCACGGGTGACCTGAGAACGCTCCTGGAACCCCGCCGGTTCCACCAGCGATCAGGTCGATGTGAGGATCCTGGGCGGTAGCGGGTCAGCAGGAGCGGGAGGGCGCCCAACCGTGGCGGCCTTGATGCATGCCGGGATGGTGGTCGGCATTGAAGCCGACGGTCTGGGCACAACTGCTGACGTGCTCGCCGAAAGTGCTTGCGGCAGTCGCTGGTGCCACCGCCCCCGTAGCCATCACCGCAGCCGCCAGGACAGTGCCAATGGCAGAAATTCGGATCATCTGCTTGAACATGGAAATCGCCTCAACTTCCTCATGCGTGCAGAGTGTGCGCCTTCGTCGGCGCGTTCCGGGATGGGGAGCCAACTGAACCTGCAGCAGACCCCCTCGAAGCCGTACGGCTGAGACAGCCACCCGACGCTGTCTAGCCCACACCCCGCCCGAACCACTGAACCGTCACTTCGAATCACAAGCACGCCCCAAGGCTGATCCGAGCACCCATGAGACGTGGGCACTGGCGAATCCGCCGTCCCGCACGTCCTAGAATCCATCCGGTCAGCTCTCATCGGCGCTGACTCGGCCATCCCAGCCGGTTTTCCGCAGGCAATTACGCACGTCCCGCCCCCGTAGCTCAGGGGATAGAGCATCGGTTTCCTAAACCGTGTGTCGCGCGTTCGATTCGCGCCGGGGGCACCGAACGACCGTGATCGTGTGCCGGCGTGGACGATCCGGCCTCAGGCGCGCTTCTTCCGCGCCCGCTCGAGGCCGTCGAGGATGAGCTCGAGGCCGTAGTCGAACTCTGCGCTGTAGCTGTAGCCGGGCTGCATCACGTGCTCGGCGGTGAACTCGCGCATGTGCGGGTAGAGGTCGGCCGGCATGGCCGCCACGATCGCCTCGGCGAGCTCCTGGGTCTGTGGGCCGCTCTCGAACGGCAGGGCGATCTCCTGGGCGATGAAGCCGAACAGGAATGCGTCGATCGCGGCGTAGGCGTGTGCCGTGAGCGGGATCGACAGGCCACCTGCGCGCAGGCAGCCGAGCACCGCGTCGTGGTGTCTCAGCGTCGCGGGTCCTGGCGTCGAGCGCGGGAGCCCGATCGCCCATGGGTGTCTCGTGAAGACCGATCGCACCGACGCCGCGCGCAGTCGCATGGACGTTCGCCAGTCGGCATCGGCCGACGGGAGCTCGATCTCGGCGAAGACGAGGTCGACCATCCCGTCGAGGATGTCGTCCTTGTTGGCGACGTGGTGGTAGAGCGACATCGCCTCGACGCCGAGCTCGTGGGCGAGTCGGCGCATCGTGAGCGCCTCGATGCCGTCGGCATCGGCAAGCGCCACCGCAACCTCGAGCGCGCGCGCCCGGCTCAGCGGGATGCGCGCCTCGGTCGGTGTACGCCGTGCCATGGAGACCGTCCTCGTCGTCGACTTGACGTAACTTACGCCGTAAGTCTACCGTACTTACATCGTAAGGTAAGCATCGGAGCGGCAGGACGGCCGCCACCTCGAGGAGACGGACGACCATGGACACGACGCCCCGCACCACCGACACCACGACCCAGAACGAGCGCGGCGCGACGATGCGGGCGATCGTGCAGAAGGCGTACGGCACCGCCGACCAGCTCGCACTCGCCACGATCGACCGCCCGAGCATCGCCCCCGACGAGGTGCTGATCCGCGTCGCCGCCGCCGGCCTCGACCGCGGCACCTGGCACCTCATGTCCGGTGAGCCCTACCTCATCCGGCTCATGGGCTTCGGGGTCCGCGCGCCCAAGAACCAGGTCCCCGGCTTCGACGTCGCCGGCACGGTCGTCGCCATCGGCAACGACGTCACGCGGTTCGAGGTCGGCGACTCGGTCTTCGGCGTGAGCAAGGGCTCGTTCGCCGAGTACGCCGCGGCCCGCGAGGACAAGCTCGCGCGCAAGCCCGAGAGCCTCACCTACGAGCAGGCCGCAGTCTTGGGCATCTCCGGCCTCACTGCGCTGAAGGCGGTGCAGGACGTCGCTCGGGTCGAGGCCGGTCAGCGCGTGCTGGTCATCGGCGCCTCCGGCGGTGTCGGCTCGTACGCCGTCCAGATCGCTGTCGCCCTCGGCGCGCACGTGACCGGGGTGTGCAGCACCGCCAAGACCGACCTCGTCACCGCACTCGGTGCCGAGCGCGTCATCGACTACACGACGTCCGACTTCGCCGACGGCACCGAGTACGACGTCGTCATCGACATCGGGGGCAGCTCGTCGGTCTCGCACCTGCGCCGCGCACTCGCCCAGGACGGCACGCTCGTCATCGTCGGCGGCGAGGGCAGCAGCACGTGGAGCACCGGCATGGGCCGCCAGCTGCGCGCAGCGGCACTCTCGCCGTTCGTCGGACAGCGCCTCACGATGGTCGTCGCCGAGGAGCACCACTCCGGCCTCGAGCGGCTCGCGGAGCTCGTCGCCGCCGGACAGGTCACTCCGGCGGTCGAGCGCTCCTACCCGCTGGAGCAGACGGCCGACGCCATGCGCGACCTGGTGGCGGGCAAGGCGCGCGGCAAGATCGCGATCCGCGTCGCGAACCTCGGCTGAGCCGGGGTCAGACCGGGTCCCAGGTGTGCACCGGCTCGTTGGTGTGCATGCGGCCGACGTACTCCTGGGTCATCCGGTGCAGCGCCTCCCACCGGGTGAGTCCGGAGCGTTCGAACGCGTGCACGGCGTCGACCTGCCAGGTCGCCCCGTTGCGCTGCGTCGTGCACCGGCCTTCGATCACGCCGAGCAGCCGCTCGCGGATGTCGTCGTCGACCCCCCAGGCCGACAGGCCCTCGTGCGCCAGGGGGAGCAGCCGCCGCAGCACGAGCTCGGTCGCGGGCACCTCGCCGGCTCCGGGCCAGTAGAGGACCGAGTCGAGGCCGCGCATCGCGGCTGTCGTGAAGTTCTCCTCCGCCGCGCCGAACGACATCTGCGACCACACCGGTCGCTCCTGCTCGGCGAGCGCCCTGAGCGCGCCGAAGTAGACCGCGCCGTTCGCGAGGATGTCGACGACCGTCGGCCCCGCAGGCAGCACGCGGTTCTCGACGCGCAGGTGCGGAGTGCCCTCGAACACGTCGTACACCGGCCGGTTCCAGCGCCACACCGTGCCGTTGTGCAGCCGCAGCTCGTGCAACGACGGCGTGCCGCCCGCTGCGAGCACGGCGACCGGGTCCTCGTCGTCGATCACCGGGAGAAGCGCCGGGAAGTACGTCGTGTTCTCTTCGAAGAGGTCGAACACGCTGGTGATCCAACGCTCGCCGAACCACACCCGCGGCCGCACACCCTGTGCCTTGAGCTCGGCGGGGCGGGTGTCGGTCGCCTGCGTGAACAGCGAGATCCGCGTCTCGCGCCACAGCTCCCGGCCCAGGAAGTACGGCGAGTTGGCCCCGAGCGCGACCTGCACGGAGGCCAGGCACTGCGCGGCGTTCCAGTGCTGGGCGAACTCGTCTGGGCTCACCTGAAGGTGGAACTGCACACTGGTGCACGCGGCCTCGGGCGCGATCGAGTCGGCGAAGGTCTCGAGGTGCTCCGGCCCGCCGCGGATGTCGATGTGCAGGTCCTCGCCGCGAGCGAGCAGCATCCGCTCGTCGAGGATCGCATAGCGCGGGTTGCTGCTGATCGCCTCGTGGGTGAGGTGGTCGGGGTGCAGCGTGGGCAGGATTCCGATCATCACCATGCCGGCGTCGACCTCGGCGGCACGCTCGTTGGCGACGTTGAGCTGGTCCCTCACCTCGAACTCGTACTGCATCGCGCCGTCGCCGGAGAGGCTGTGCGGTGGCACGTTGATCTCGAGGTTGAACCGGCCGAGCTCCTGCACGAATGCCGGGTCGTCGATCCGCGCGAGCACCTCGGAGTTGTTCATCACCGGACGACCGTCGACGTCGACGAGGTTGAGCTCGACCTCCATCCCTGTCAGCGGACGGTCGAACTCGAAGCGCTCCTCGCGCAGCATGCGGGCGAGGACGTCGAGGCAGCGGTGCACCTTGTCGCGGTAGCGCGCACGGTCCTCGCGCGTGAAGGTCCGTCCCGCGATGTCCTCGCCCATGGCCCCAGCCTGCCCGACTCGGCCGGTGATCGCGGCGTACGCCGGAAATCACCTCACCTGCCGGACACTGTTCGACGAAGCATCTAGCACCCGTGGCACCGTGACAGCGACCGGCGTGATGGGGTGCTCTCGATCGTGCACGAGTCCGACGTGAGGATCGCGGATGCTGGGTGAGGCGTTCCCCGAGGCGCTCGAGGGTGCCAGGCGGGGAGACGAGCACGCCTTCACGGCGATCTACCTCGACCTGCACCCGGCCCTGCTCCGCTATCTGCGTGCGATGTCGTGGGAGATCGCGGAGGACGCCGCCTCCGAGGCATGGCTCGAGGTTGCCCGCGGCCTCGACGGCTTCACCGGCCCAGAGCCGGCCTTCCGCGGCTGGGTCTTCGCGATCGCCCGGCGCAAGCTGATCGATCGGATCCGTTACGAGACACGGCGTCCCAGCTCGTCGTGGGAGGACCTCGACCAGGTGGGGCCACTCGAGCGCGACATCGCCGACGACATCGTCGAACGGGACGACACTGCGCGCGCCCTCGACCTCGTGCGCACTCTCCCACCCGACCAGGCCGAGGCTGTGATGCTGCGCGTCGTGGCCGGACTCGACTACGCCGGCGTCGGCAAGGTCATGGGGAAGACCAGCGGAGCGGCGCGAGTGCTGGTGCACCGGGGCCTCCGCCGGCTCGAACGTGACCTACGCGACACACCAGCCGGTCGACGGGGAGTAACGAGATGACCGATTCCTACGTTTCACCCTCGGGTAAGCCCGATGACGGCGAGCCCGACGACGCACGTCGCCTCGAGGCACTCCTGGCCAGCGACAGCCTGCCCGCGACCGCAACGCCCGAGACGGAGTACGACATGTCGGTGACCCGCCTGCTGGACGCGCTCCGCGCGCCCGGGCGACCCGACGAGCTCCGTGCGGTGGATTCCACGACGGCCGCGTTCCTCGCGGCCCGCGCCGAGACCCGCGCCGCCGCCGGTGTCGTGGTGTCGCTGCCCTCGAGGCACCGACGCCCCGCGGTCGTGGCGGGTGCCGCAGTGGCCGGTGTCCTCGCCGCCGTCGCCATCGCGGGAACGGCCGCTGCCGCTCTCGGCGGTGCGCTACCCGACCCGATCCAGCGCTGGGCCCACAACGCTGTCGGCGCACCCGCTCCCGTGGACGACCGGGACGACTCCGACACCAGCACGACCGGTGGCGGGTCCAGCGAGAGGCCGACCTCGACCGCGACATCCTCGTCGGCGTCCGCCTCCGGCCAGGGGCCCTCGGCTGCCCCCAGCGCCGCCGCGGTCGTCGGGCTCTGCCGCTCGTTCGGGACCGCCACCGGATCGCAGACCGACTCCACGGCCTATCGGGCGCTCACGGCTGCTGCGGTCGCGTCCGGCACCACGGTCGAGCGCTACTGCGCCGGCATCCTGGCCACCGCCAAGCCGGCACCGACCCAGAAACCGACGGTCGCCCCCGGCTCGACCCAGAAGCCGACAGTCCCCCCTGGCTCGACCCAGAAGCCCGCCCCGGCCGGGACCGGCTCCACCGTCAAGTCCGCTTCGCCCAAGTCCTGACCGGCCCCTAGCCGCCCGCAGCGCAGCTACTCCTCGTCGGTCACGTCCGCGATCGTCGCTGCCATCGCCTCGAGCAGCGCCGTCGCGTCCACGCCGATCGCGACGTCGTGCACCCCGCTCCCGAGGGTGATCTCCGCGCGTGAGGCCAGCACGACGTCGGCGACGACCGGCCACGCGCGCGCACTGCCCAGCGGTGTGATCGTGCCGCGCTCGAACCCCGTCGCGTCGAACGCCTCGGCGGCGGGCGGCATCGACATGCGCGAGATGCCGAGCAGGCCGCGCAGCTTGGGCCAGGAGATCTGGCGTCCGCCCGGCACGAGCACGAAGAGATAGTCGTCCTGGCCCCGGCGTACGACGAGGGTCTTGACCACGTCGACCACCTCGACGCCCCGGGCGGCGGCGGCGTCCGCCAGCGAGCGCACTGGCGCTGTGTGCACGAGGACGCGGTAGTCGAGGCCTGCGGACTGCAGCGCTGCGACGACGGAGGGGGCGGGGGAGCTCATGCCCGGATCCAACCAGACCTCGGGCGTCGGGTGGCCGGGCCCGGTCGCAGTCTCGTGCGGGTTGCTGCCGGCTCAGTCGCGCTGCGGGGAGCGACGAGCCGCCTCGGCAACGGCCAGCGCGCCTCGGTTCCGCCCGGAGCGCATGGCGCTGCGATGCCACCACCAGCGCTGAAGGCCCAAGGTGATGACACCGGCGACCACGATGCCGAGCAGGTTGAGGGCGAGCTGCCCGGCCGACCCGACGAACTCGTCCCACACGCCGTAGGCCAGGG
>JANMMN010000021.1:0-7678 GCA_031373405.1 Actinomycetes bacterium | reverse complement strand
CGCCCCGGGCGGCGGCGGCGTCCGCCAGCGAGCGCACTGGCGCTGTGTGCACGAGGACGCGGTAGTCGAGGCCTGCGGACTGCAGCGCTGCGACGACGGAGGGGGCGGGGGAGCTCATGACCGGATCCAACCAGACCTCGGGCATCGCGCGGCCGGACCCGCTCGCGTCCGTGCGGGTTGCTCCGTTGCCGGCTCAGTCACGTTGCGGGGAGCGACGGGCCGCCTCGGCGACGGCCAGCGCGCCTCGGTTGCGCCCTGAGCGCATGGCGCCGCGATGCCACCACCAGCGTTGCAGGCCCAAGGTGATCACACCGGCGACCACGATGCCGAGCAGGTTGAGGGCGAGCTGCCCGGCCGACCCGACGAACTCGTCCCACACGCCGTAGGCCAGGGCCACTGCCGCGTTGGCCGCTGCTGGGACCGTCGTCACCGAGATGAGAACGCCCACCAGCGCCCCGGACTTCGTCGTGGTGAGGGACAGCATCCCGGCCACACCTGCGAGGAACGCGACGACGAAGGACAACGCGTCCGGCCGCCAGATGAACGAGGTCAGCGGCCGGTCGGCTATCAGCATGGATTCGTCGACGAGACCGAGCGCGGTCATGAGCCAGGTGAAGCCGACCGTCACGAGCATCGCGACCGGGAAGCCCACGACGAGTGCGGTCAGCGAGCGCAGGAACGTGTCCATCCGGCGTTGCACCACCGATACGCAGAGCGCGGCGATCGGCCCGAACTCCGGACCCACCACCATCGCGCCCACGATGAGGATCGGGCTGTCGAGCAGCACCCCGACAGCGGCCAGCATGAGGGCGACCGAGAGGTAGACGAGGTACGTCGCCGACAGCGACACCTCCTCGCTGGTGCGTGCCTCGACCTGCTCCCACACGACCGCGTCGGACGGCAGACCGGGCGCGGCTTCCTCCGCGGCGCGGGCGACAGCGGAGAGCACGAGCTCGGGGGTGTCGGCGACGATCGCGCCGTCGCGCTCGATGCCGAGGTCGCGCAGCGCATCGATGACCGAGCTGGCTGCCTCGCGGGCCACGTCGCACTCGACCACGTCGCCGGGGGGCTGTCGGGCCGCGCCGGTGTGGACCGCGAGGTGGGTCACGGCGTCGTCGCCGGAGAGCAGCCGGACGACGTCGCGGGTGCGGTCGGCCGGGACGGTGAGTCGGAGGTGGAGCACGCGGTCAGTCTGCCGCGCGCGCGCCGGTGGCGGGAGCTCCACGGGGGGGCGACGCGTCGATCGCCTCCAGCGCCCGACGCAGCGCTGTCGCCAGACGAGCGCGCAGCGGCCGGGCGCGGTCGGTGAGCTCGCGCTGGCGGCGTACGTACTCGGCCCGACCGTCGGGCGTCTCGACCGCGACCGGCGGGTATCCGAGCGCCGCCAGGTCGTACGGCGCGGCCTCCATGTCGAGGCGCCGCACCTCGCGGGCGAGGCCGAACGTCTCCGCCACGAGATCGCTCCCGACGAGCTCGGTGTACTTCGAGGCCCACTTGTAGAGATCCATGCTCGCGTGCAGGCACCCGGGCTGGTCGAGGTCCGGCTGGGTCGCGCGGGTCGGGGCCACCTCGTTGAGCGGCGCGGCCTCCGGGGTGAAGAACCGGAACGCGTCGTAGTGCGTGCACCGCACACCCTGCTCGTCGACGACCGCTCGGATGTCGTGCGGCGCAAGGCGAAGGGGCCACGACTCGTGGCGCACCTCGTCCTGCTCGAGGCCGTAGACCATCGCCCACTCGTGCAGACCGAAGCAGCCGAGTCGTGCGGGTCGCTCCGCCGTGCGGCGTACCAGGCCCTCGACCCAGGCGAGCCCGACGCGTCGTCCGGCGAAGTGGGCCGGGTCGACCGTGACGGCGCGGACGCCGTCGGCGTCGATCGTGCGATAGGCCGGACCCAGCTCGGGTGCTCCCGCCAGGGCGACCCCCAGCCCGGGGTGCCAGCGGCGTAGGGCCGCCGGCCGGGTGGGGTAGTAGGTGAACAGGAAGTCGTCCACCGGGTGCTTCGCACCGCTGGCCGCACGCTCGCGGCGTCCCGCCGTCCACCCGTCTACCTGGGCGGCGTGGGCCGTCGAGCGGGCGCGCCACTGCGCCTCATCGAGGACGACGAGACCCGTGCCGGCGAGGAGACTCACCCGCGCATTGTCCGCTACCCGCGCGGTGGCGTCAGGCTGCGGTGGTGCGGCCGGCGTCGACCAGCCCGCCGGCGTGCACGAGCGCCTCGGCCACGATGTCGAGCATCTCGTCGATGAGCCCCAGGTCGGCCACCAGCGGCGGCGCGAGCTGGATCACCGGGTCGGCGCGGTCGTCGAGCCGGCAGATCAGTCCGGCGTCCCAGATCCGCTGGGTGAGCACGTCGCGAAGCAGCCAGTCGCACTCCGCACCGGTGAACGTCTCGCGTGTGGCCGTGTCCTTGACCAGCTCGATCGCCCAGAAGTGCCCGGCTCCGCGGACGTCACCCACGAGCGGCAGCCCCCTCATCGCCTCGAGCCTGGCGCGGATCTGCGGCTCCTGCTCGCACACGTGCCCGAGCACGTCCTCGCGCTCGAGGATGTCGAGGACGGCGAGGGACACGGCAGCGGAGAGGGGGTGCCCGCCCCAGGTGAGCCCGTGCATGAACGTCGTCCGCCCGCTGACGAACGGCTCCGCCACGCGCTCGTGCACGAGCACGCCGCCGAGGGGCGCGTGCCCGGCGGTCACGCCCTTCGCGAAGGTGATCATGTCCGGGACGACACCGAATCGCTCCGAGGCGAACCAGTGACCGACCCGCCCGAAGCCCGTGATCACCTCGTCGGCCACGAGGAGCACGCCGTAGCGGTCGCACAGCTGGCGCAGCCCTGGCCAGTAGCCGGTCGGCGGCATGAACGCACCGCCGGAGTTCTGCACCGGTTCGGCGATGAGCATCGCGACGGTGTCCGGGTCCTCGAACTGCAGGACGTCCTCGATCTCGCCGAGCAGCGCGGCGCAGAAGGCTGCCTCGTCGTGGCCGAGGGGGTGTCGGTAGGCGTTGGTCGGCGACACGTGGTGGGTCGGTACGGCGAGCGGCTCGAACGGTGCGCGGGCCTCGGGGTAGCCGGTGAAGCTCAACGCGCCCAGGGAGGTGCCGTGGTACGCCGAGCGTCGGGCGATCGCCTTGCGGCGCTGCGGCTGGCCGTTGGCCGTGTGCCACTGCCGTGCGAGCTTCCAGGCCGACTCGACCGCCTCGCTCCCCGAGCTGGTGAAGAACACGTGCTCCATCCCGTCGGGACCGTGACCGGCGATGCGCTCCGCGAGAGCGATCGCGGTCGGATGCGTGACGTACCAGCTCGGTGTGAAGACGAGCTCGGACAGCTGGCGCTTGGCCGCTGAGCCGACCTCCTCGCCGTAGGAGTGCCCGAGGTTGCTGCAGAACAGGCCCGAGAGCCCGTCGATGTAGCGGCGTCCGTCCGCGTCGATCACGTGGCAGCCGTCGCCGCGGACGAAGACCGGCATGTCGCGGTCGGCGAAGGCAGACATGTCGGTGAAGTTGAACAGCAGGTGGTCGCGGAGATCCCCCTGGAGCCGCGCCGGCTCAGGTCGCGCGTGCTCACCCAGATCGACACGGGGGTGTGGGACGTGCCCCGAGCCGGTTCCGAGGGTGGCCCAGGTGGTGTGCGTGGCCGCCATGGCCAGTCCTCGCCTCTGCTGCCGAACCTGAATGATCGTTCAGGTAATCCTGAACAACCATTCAGGATACGGGGGGAGGCTACGCCTCGGTCGAGCGTGGCTGTCAAGGACCGTGGCGGGTCACGAGCACGCTCAGCGGGCGCTGGTCCGGCGTCGCGTCGTACGTCGCCGGGTCGTCACCAGCCGGCGCGAGGCGATACCTAGCTCGACCGCGGCCGACTCGAGCCAGAGCCGGGTCATCTGGTCCTCCGGCACGTCGGGGTCGCGCAGCGACACCTGCACGGCCAGCCCGTCCATGAGAGCGGCGAGGCGCACCACCGTCGCCTGCGGGTCGGCACAGGTGAACGTGCCGTCGGCGACACCCGCGTCGACGACCTCGCGGAGCAGAGCACGCCAGCGGGCGTCGAGCGCCCGGCGCAGGGCACGGGCCTGGCCGTCGCGCAGCGCGCGGACCCAGACCTCCATCCACAGCGCCCAGTTGCCGACCGCCGGGCCGGTGTCGCAGCCGAGCTCCCCGAGCACCCGCAGTCGCTCGACCGCGCTCGCCCTCGGAGGGAGCGCCCGCTCCCAGTCGACGTAGAAGTCGTCCTCGACCGAGCCGAGGGCCTCGGCCAGCGCACCGTCGAGGGTGGTGAAGTGGTAGACGACGAGAGCCGGCGACGTGCCGGCCATCGCCGCGATGTCGGCGATCCGGGCTCCGGCGAAACCCTTCTCCTTGAGCACCTCGACAGCGGCCGCGAGGATGCGCCGCCGTCGCTCCTCGGGGTCCTTCGCGGCCAGCGAGGTGGTCGGTGCCATCGAGCTCCTCCGGGCGTGGACTAGGGGGCAGATCCTGAGTTGCCGTTCAGGATGAGCGCAGCACGCTGGAGCGGAGCTGCCTCGTGCCGATCACCATCTTGACCTAACGGGCACCATGGAGACGTGACCGAACCGATCCATCGCCGCCTCGAGCTCGAGGATGTCGAGCTCGTGCCGGAGCAGACCTCGGACGACACCGACGCCGGATGGGCAGGGGAGGCCCGCGCCGAGAAGGATCCGGCGGCGGTCCTGCGCCGCTACCTCGACGAGACCCCGCCCCACCACGGCGACTGAGCCAGGTGCCGGCCGCCCCTACTCGCTGGAGCGCTCAGCCTTGAGCGAGTCGCGGATCTCGCGGAGAAGAGTGATCTCCTCGGCCGTCTCGTCCTCGGCGGTGACGTGGCGATCGCGGTACCGGTTCATCGGCACGACGAAGACGAAGTAGACGAGTGCCGCGGTGAGCGCGAACGTGATGACGGCCGCGACGATCGCTCCCCAGCCGATCCCGACGCCGCCGGTGATCACCCCGTTGGCGGGGTTGGTCACGCACTCCGGGTCGGGCTAGATGCACCAGACATAGGCGGTGAGGCTCTTGGTGCCGAACAGCCCGAGCAGCGGGCTGATCAGGTTGACGACGAACGCGTTGACCAGCGCGGTGAACGCGGCGCCGATGACCACACCGACGGCGAGGTCGATCACGTTGCCACGGCCGATGAAGTCGCGGAATCCCTTGAGCACGGTGCCATTCCTCCGAGATGAGTCGCCAGTCCTGCGCCGCCGACCCTACCGCTGTGCGGGGCGACCCGCAGCGTGCGTTCAGTGACCGCGGATCGTGACCGAGAGCCGCGAGCCGACCGCCGCCCGGGCGATCGCCAACGCTTGGGACGTCGAGGTCGCGAGAACGACGGTGCTGCCGTCCCCCGAGGAGCTCGCGGGTGCCGCGAGCAGCCCTCCGCCGCCGGCCGTGCCACGACCGGGTGCGACGAGCACGTGCACGCGGGCCGCGACGACGCTCGCGACCGCTGCGCCGGAACCGTCGCCCGACGCCGACGCAGCGATCACGTCGACCACGTCGCCGGCGCTCACGAGCGCAGCCAGGGAGCTGTCGGCCAGACGGACGGGGGTCGCGACGACATCGGCGCCGAGCGTCTCGAGCAAGGCCGACGACACGACGTGCCGCGCCGAGACGGCCTCCCCGGACGCGACCGGGAAGGCGATGGTGCGACCGACGACCCGCGAACCACCGTCGAGGGCGTCGCGCGGCACGGCGTACGCCGGACGCTGGAGCACCGCCACGTCATCGGGGCCGAGGATCTCCCCGGGGACCAGGTCGCGGCTGGCCACGAGCACCCGCGTGGTCGGCTCGACCGGCGGACGGATCGCGGTGGTGACCGACCACACGACCACGCCGGTGAGCAGCGCGGCGGCGATCCGGCGGTGCCGGCGGAAGCGCCGCTGCCAGCGGGGCGCTCGTCCGGGGACGGTCGGGACCGAGGCGTGACGGTCGCGCCGCTCGGGCGCCGCGTAGTCGCGCGGTCGGAGTGAGAGGCGCACCCGGGCGAGGCTAGATGCCGCCGCCGGAGCGGGCGCGCGGCTGTCCACAGGCCCATCCGTCAGTCGCCGGGTGGGTGCCCGCTCGGGTCAGTCGCTGCTGGTCGAGCCGCTCGACGACGAGCTGGTCGCTGCAGCCGCAGCCGCAGCAGGGGCGGGCGTGGCCGGCGCCGAGGCTGCGCCCGGGTCGGACTTCGTCTCCGACGCGCCCGACGCAGGGCTGGCCGCCGTCTTCCCGCCCCGGCTGTCGGTGGAGTAGAAGCCGCTGCCGCGGAACACGATGCCCACCGCGTTGTAGAGCTTGCGGAGCTGACCGCCGCAGGCCGGGCACTCGGTCAGGGCGTCGTCGGTGAACCTCTGCACGATCTCCAGCGGCTCGCCACAGGCGGTGCACGAGTACTGGTAGGTCGGCACGGGGTTCTCCTCGGGCGGTCGGTCTGCGTTGGCACTCCGACGGGTCGAGTGCCAATGATGCCAAAGCCCGACCGATCCGGCGAATCTGTCGTTTGTCAGTGAGCGCGAGGAAGGCGCTGCGTGAGCGCGGACCTGCGCCGGTGGTGAGCGAAGCGATTCCGCTCGTGAGCGAGACGAAGGCGTTGGCCTGGTCACGGGCGCCAGCTACGAGGACGCCGTGCCTCGTGTTCGCCCCGGCTGACGGCCCTGGCGGGACCGGGGATCGCGGGCCAACTGGGCTACTCGTCCCTTGCTGATGCCGCTGGCGTCGGCGATGTCCTGGTAGGACCAGCCCTCATCGCGGAGTGCCTGGACGGCACGCAGCCGGACGACAGCCAGCGCTTCAAGTTCGGCGTCCAGCGCGGCGAACGCATCACCGACCGCACGGATGGCTTCGACGGGGTCCTTGAGCTGCCCCAGACGGGCGACCTCGTCGCGGAGTGCATCCCGCGTCGCGGCTGAGAGCTGGCCGGTGCGAGCGCCGGCGCGGCGGGGGCGGTCTGGCACGCGCTCAGTCCACCGTCGCGCGGCGGGAAGTTGGCGGTGCCGCGCCGGTAGTGGCCTGGTGCGTCAGCGGCCGGTTACGGACCGGAGGCGACCCGAGGGAGGAGCTCGAGCTCATCGACGTGATCGAAGATCCGGTCGTCGGAGGCGAGGGGCAGGTCGAAGGCGATAGCGCCGAGGGTCTGACGCTCTGGGCGGGCACCGGCGCCCTGGGGCTACCGGGTCGGCGGACTAGACCTCTGGAGCCACGGTGCGGTGCTCGGCGAACCTCCTGCCGTCACGGCAGTAGGCCGCGGTCGCGGTAGTCGAACACGGCCAAGGGCAGCCCGTGAGCCGGCAAGGTCAGCCAGTGCTTGCCGCCGGTGAGCACAGAGAGGTTGCCCGCGGCCATGGCGTGCGCAAGGCAGACGATGTCTCCGAGAGAGAGGGACTTGACCGGCTTGGGGCCTGTGTGCGCGGCACGGCCAGCGGCGTCGATGTCCTTGAGCTGCGAGAACAGCAGGGAGTGAGCGGTCGTGACCGGGTCGATGGTCACGCCGAGCCCCACGAACGTGGTGTGGGTGTCGGACGCGGCCACCCCAGACTTCTGCTCGAGCTTGTAACAGACCTCACCGAAGGTCACCGCGGAGATCCTGGAGCGCAGGAGCACAGAGGCGAACCGCATCGCCAGAGGGTCCGCCTCGGCGACCGAGATGAGGACAGAGGCGTCAACAATCAGCGATGGCAACGGCAG
>JANMMN010000382.1:0-20768 GCA_031373405.1 Actinomycetes bacterium | reverse complement strand
CTCGACCCACCCCGACGCCGGCCCTGACCGCGCACCGCGACCAGGGCGCACCACCCGTCGTCGCACTGCCGCATCCCCGCCGATACTCCGCGCGGCACGCCACCCGTCATCCTGTGCCGCACACCACGAGTCGTCGCTCAGCGCACTACCGATGCCGGCACGCTGCGATGTGCGACGGACCGTCGTCGGCTCGTGGGATCAGCAGCCGGGGAGGCGTTGGGCGAGCCAGCCCGGGATCGCGTCGAGGCCGATGCGCTCCTGCTCCATGGTGTCGCGGTCCCGCACGGTCACGGCCTGGTCCTCGAGGGTGTCGAAGTCCACGGTGACGCAGTACGGCGTGCCGATCTCGTCCTGACGGCGGTAACGTCGACCGATCGCACCGGCGTCGTCGAACTCCACGTTCCAGGACTTGCGCAGCTCGGCGGCGAGATCCTTCGCCTTCGGTGTGAGGTCGGCGTTGCGGGACAACGGCAGCACGGCGACCTTGACCGGGGCGAGCCGCTTGTCGAAGCGCATCACCGTGCGCTTGTCGACGCCGCCCTTCGCGTTGGGCGCCTCGTCCTCGTCGAAGGCCTCGAGCAGGAAGGCGAGCACCGCGCGGGTGAGCCCGGCCGCGGGCTCGATCACATAGGGGAACCAGCGCTCGTTGGCCTCCTGGTCGAAGTACGACAGGTCGACGCCGGAGGCCGCGGAGTGGGTCTTGAGGTCGAAGTCGGTGCGGTTGGCGATGCCTTCGAGCTCGGCGAACTCCGAGCCGCCGAAGTTGAACCGGTACTCGATGTCGACGGTGCGCTTGGAGTAGTGCGAGAGCTTCTCCTTCGGGTGCTCGAAGAAGCGCAGGTTGTCGGGCGAGAGGCCGAGGTCGAGGTACCAGTCCATCCGGGCCGTGAGCCAGTACTCGTGCCACTCCTCGTCGGTGCCGGGCTGGACGAAGAACTCCATCTCCATCTGCTCGAACTCACGGGTCCGGAAGATGAAGTTGCCCGGGGTGATCTCGTTGCGGAAGGACTTGCCGACCTGGCCGATGCCGAACGGCGGCTTCTTGCGTGCGGTGCCCGCGACGTTGGCGTAGTTGACGAAGATGCCCTGGGCGGTCTCGGGCCGCAGGTAGTGCAGCGACGACTCGTCCTGCACCGGACCGAGGTGCGTGGACAGCAGTCCGTTGAAGTTGCGCGGCTCGGTGAACTGCCCCTTGGCCCCGCAGTGCGGGCAGTTGATCCCGGCCAGACCACCCTCCGGCGCGCGACCGCTGTGCTTGTTCTCGTACGCCTCGATGAGGTGGTCCTCACGGAAGCGCTTGTGGCACGACGTGCACTCGGTCAGCGGGTCGACGAACGCCTCGAGGTGCCCGGACGCCGCCCACACCTGCGGGGCGAGGATCACCGCAGAGTCGAGCCCCACGATGTCGTCGCGGCCCTGCACCATCGTGCGCCACCACTGCCGGCGCACGTTCTCCTTGAGCTCGACCCCGAGCGGGCCGTAGTCCCAGGCGGAACGCGTGCCGCCGTAGATCTCGCTGCAGGGGTAGACGAACCCCCGACGCTTGGAGAGGTTGACGACGGCATCGACGCGATCGACGGCCATGGGGGCTCCATCCGGCTGGTGTGTCGGCGAGGTGGTCGACGGGGCGGCTACCGACCCGGACGTCACAGGCTACGCGAAGCTCTCGTAGTGCCACCGCAGGGATCTGCGCACCATCGGGCGTTCGACGGCGATCACCGCGTCGTAGCGGCGGCCGAGGTCGGCCTCCGCCTCACGGGGGCACACGGGTACGGCGAGGACGACGTGAGCCGCACCCGCCTCGCGCAACGCAGCGACGACGGCTCGTGCGGCGGTGCCCGTCTCCACGCCGTCGTCGACAACGACGACCCGGCGCCCTGCGACGTCGATCGGGATCGCGACGAGCACGCCGGAGTCGTCCCGGGAGACCGACAGCGGTGTCACGACCCGACCGAGCACCTCTCCGACCGCTGCCCCGACGGGGACGCCGCCGGGAGGGACGGCGACGAGAAGCGTGTCCTCGGTGACCGTCTCGCCCAGCAGGGCCGCCAGCTGACGTCCGCCGTCGGCGAGGTCGAGGAACGTCATCCGAAGTCACCGCGCGAGACCGACGGGGCCGCAGCCTCGCCGAGTCGGACCGTGTCGGCGTCGAAGCCCCGCGCGCTCGGCGACTCGACGACCTCGTGCGGGGTGCGCGACACCAGCACCTCGAACGCGGTGGCCTCGTCGGTCGCCGTCTGCAGGAAGGGCCAGTGCAGCTTCACCTCGTACGCCGACAGCGCCCGGCGGTAGGAGCCCACGTCGGCCCACTCGTGCGCGAGCACGAGCAGGTCGGGATCGTCGACCGCGCGGGTGAGCCAGCCGCGGAGGTAGCCCGGCCGTTCGGCGAGCACGGCGAGCACGTCGCGCGCGGCGTCCAGCGCGCCACGCGTGTCGGCGTAACCGACGAGCGGGAGGCGGTGGCGGGTCAGGACGAGCACTCCCCCACCGTACGGCGCCGGGCGGGTGCGACGATGGCTCCCTGCCCGCTCACCACCGCGAGGATCCGTCGTGCCCCAGAGCAAGCGTCACCCCGCTCGCCGCCCCCAGCAGCGCAGCCCGAAGGTCAACCACCGCAACCCCGCGGCGGCGCCGAAGCCCGCTCGGCCACCGGCCACAGGAGCGCGCGCCTCGCTCGAGCGCGCCAGCGTCCGACCACTGCTGGTGCTGCACTCGCTGCCGTCCTGGCTCGTGCCCGCAGCGCTCGGCGTGCTGCTGCTCGCGGGGCTGGCCCTGCCCTGGGCGTGGACCGGCGTCCTGCTGCTCGTCCCCGCGGCCTTCCTGGGCTGGCTCCTGGCGCTGTCGTGGCCGGTGACCTCGGTGACCGGACGCGCGCTCCGAGTGCTCGTCGTGCTCGCCCTGGTGGCCGCCGGAGTCCTGCGCCTGGCCGGTCGGTTCTGAGTTTGGTTTTGACAATCATTGTCAACAGTGGCACCGTTCGGCCATGACCCGCCACCTGGCTCGGCTTGCCGCACCTCCTGCCGCCGCCCTCCTGCTGGCCGCCTGCGGCTCCGCCCCCTCCCCGGCGACGGACGACGGGGGGCCGGCCATCTCGATCGTGGCGGCGTTCTACCCGCTGCAGTTCGCGGCCGAGCGGGTCGGCGGAGAGCGGGTACGCGTGACCTCCCTGACCGCGGCCGGAGCCGAGCCGCACGACCTCGAGCTCTCGCCCCAGCAGGTGGCCGCGGTCTCCGACGCCCAGCTCGTGGTCTACCTCGCCGGCTTCCAGTCCTCCGTCGACGAGGCGGTCGCCCAGACGGGCGGCGGGAACTCCCTCGACGCGATGACGGGCATCGCGCCGCTCGCGCCGCCGCAGGGCGAGATCGACGAGGCAAAAGCCGACGGCGGGCAGCCGCCCACCAACGACCCGCACGTCTGGCTCGACCCGACCGCGATGTCGACGATCGTGGCGACCGTCGCTGGCCGGCTCTCGACTCTCGACCCGGCCGGCGCCACCGAGTACACCGCCAACGCCGCCGCGCTCACCGCATCGCTGACTGCGCTCGACGCCGCGTGGACATCGGGCACCGCAACGTGCGCCAGCCGCGATCTCGTGGTCTCGCACGAGGCCTTCGGCTATCTCGCGGCGCGCTACCGGTTCACCCAGGTCGGCATCTCCGGGTTGTCACCAGACTCCGAGCCCAGCCCCGCCAAGGTCGCGGAGGTTGCCGACTTCGTCCGCACGAACGGCGTAAGAACGATCTACTACGAGACGCTGGTCGACCCGAAGGTCGCGCAGACCGTCGCCGCCGAGACCGGGGCCGCCACCGCGGTCCTGGACCCGCTCGAGGGGCTCGCGGAAGGTTCGACCGACGACTACCTCTCGGTCATGAGCACCAACCTCGACACCGTGCGAAAGGGACAGCCCTGCACCTGAACCGAGCCCTCGACACCGCGACGGTCGGCGATGCGCCGGTCTTCGCGGTGTCTCGCGCGTGCGTCACCTTCGATGCCGACTGCGTGGTCGACGAGGTCACCCTCTCGATCGCCGCGGGCGAGTTCGTCGCCGTGCTCGGTGAGAACGGCGCCGGCAAGACCACCCTCATGCGTGCGTTTCTCGGGCTCGTCCCGCTCTCCCACGGCGCGGTCCGGCTGCACGGCATCCCGGTCGAGGACTACCGCGACTGGAGCCGGATCGGCTACGTCCCGCAGCGACTGCTCTCCGCCGGCGCCGTGCCCATGTCCGTGCACGAGGTGGTGGCCTCGGCCCGGTGGGGGCCACGGTCGCGGTGGAGGCTGCGCGGCCGCGCGGACACCGACGCCGAACGTCACGCGCTGGAGACCGTGGGCCTCTGGGAGCGTCGCGACGACCGGCTCGACACGCTCTCCGGCGGACAGCAGCGCCGGGTGCTCATCGCTCGCGCGCTGGCGACGGGTGCCGACACCCTCGTCCTCGACGAGCCCACCGCGGGGATCGACGCCGACAGCCAGACCCGGCTCGCGGCCACCCTGGGCGTGCTGCGCGACGAGGGGCGCACCGTCGTGCTGGTCACGCACGAGCTCGGCCCGCTCGCCGACCTCGCCACCCGCGCCATCGTGCTGGGCCGTGGCGACCACGGGTCGGTCCGGTACGACGGCGCACCCCGTCGCGAGGACCTCGCCCACCATCACGCCTGGCACCACAGCAACGAGCTCGGCCCGCCCGACCCCACGCCCTCGATCCTGGAGGGCTGAGGCATGCCGCTGCTCTCCTACGACTTCATGCAGCGCGCGCTCGTCGCCGCCGCGCTGGTCGGCCTCGTCGCCCCCCTCATCGGTGTCTTCCTCGTGCAGCGACGGCTCGCACTGCTCGGCGACGGGATGGGGCACGTCGCGCTGAGCGGCGTCGGCATCGCCTTCCTGGTCGGCTCCGCGCCGGTCCCCACCGCCCTCGCCGCGGCCGCGATCGGGGCCGTCGTGATCGAGCTGATCCGGGCTCGCTCGCGCACGGCAGGCGACCTCGCGCTCGCGCTGATCTTCTACGGCGGGATCGCGGGCGGCGTGTTCTTCACCGCGCTCGCCGGGGGCAGGTCCTCCACGGCCCTCAACCAGTACCTGTTCGGCTCGCTGTCCACAGTGGCGGCCACCGACCTCGTCTGGCTCGGGCTGGCCGCGACGGTCGTGCTCGTGGTCCTGCTGGTCTTCGGGCGCGAGATCTTCGTGATGGCGCTCGACCCGGACGTGGCACGCACCCAGGGGATCCGCACCACGGCCATGAGCATGCTGCTCACCGTCCTCGCGGCGTTCACGGTCGTCATCGGGATGCGCACGGTCGGCCTGCTGCTGGTGAGCGCGATCATGATCGTGCCGATCGCGGCCGCCCAGCAGCTGACCCGCGGGTTCGTCACGACAGCGGCAGTCGGTGTCGTGATCGGCGAGATCTCCGCGATCCTCGGGCTCGTCGCGGCCTTCGAGCTCGACGTACCGCCGGGCCCGGCGATCGTCTTCCTCGCCCTCGGCCTGTTCGCCGTGTGCGCGGTGCTCGCCGTACCCGTGCGGCGTCGACGGTCCCGCCGATCGGGCGCACCGGCACCGCTCGCCCACGCGAGCGCGGGAGGGTGACCCGGTGACCGCTCGACGACCGACGGCTGTGCCCGGGGTGCGCACCACGCGACAACGCACCGCCGTGGCGGAGATCCTCGACGACCTCGACGCGTTCCGTACGGCGCAGCAGATCCACAGTGCGCTCGCGAGCAAGGGCGAGGGCGTCGGACTCACGACCGTCTACCGCACGCTCCAGGCGCTGGCGGAGGCGGGCGAGGTCGACACGTTGCTGCTCGACGACGGGGAGGCCGCCTATCGGCGGTGCCGCGGCTCCTCGCACCACCACCATCTGGTCTGCCGCTCCTGCGGTGCCACGGTCGAGGTCGACGGTCCAGCGGTCGAGCGATGGGCCGATCGCGTCGCCGACGAGCACGGCTACGACGAGGTCAGCCACACCCTGGAGATCTTCGGACGCTGCGCGTCCTGCCGCGCCTGACCGGGTCGGCGCTGCGCCGGAGCCTCACTCGTAGGGGTCGGTCGGCGCGAGCACCTCGGCCATCTCGACCGCCCGCACCCAGGGGATCGCGGTCTCGCTCTGCGTCGCGCCGCCGGGCACCCACGCGCCGGTGATGGTCACCCAGGTGTCGACCGGTGGCTGGTAGGGCGGCTCGAGGACCGTCACCTTCGTGGCGAAGGCGTCGGCCGCGCAGCAGCTCAGTGCGAGCCGGGTGAGGTACCAGCCGCCGCCCGGCGCCGCGGAGACGAAGCCCGTGAGCTCGACCGTACGCCCCGAGAGGCTGCGGCCCTCGTCCCAGACGGCCCGGCTGGCGTAGTCCCCGAGGCTCAGCGCGACGGGGTCGCCCGCCGGCAGCGCGGGCACCTCCGAGCCGCTCGCCGGTGCGGTGACGAACGCCGTCTCCCGCTCGGCACTGAAGGCACCGAGTGCGGGCGGCGCGACGAGGAAGATCGCGAGCACGGGGAGGAGCAGCAGCCAGGCGGCCCGGGGCGGGGCGTGCTCGTGCGCCTCGGCCGGGTCGGGAGCCACCGCGCCGGCGGCCGGGTCGTCGGCTGCAGGTGAGCGTGACGCACGCCAGATGTCGAGCATCGTGAGCAGGCCGAGCACCACCAGGACCGCGCCGGAGAGGAGCAACCAGGGGCGCAAGGACTCCTTGACGTAGTTGAGGTACGTGACGCCGAGACTGATCCGCAGGATCGCCCCGCCGACGAGCACGAGGACCACCGCACCGACATCGCGGGTCACCACAACCACGCCCCGACGAGGCTCGCGACGAGCACGGCCACCACGAACGTCGTGGGGGCGAAGCGCAACGCGAAGCTGCGGCCGAACGTGCCGGTCTGCAGAGCGACGAGCTTGAGGTCGACCATGGGACCGACCACGAGGAACGCCAGCCGTGCCGTCAGCGAGAACTGCGTCAGCGACGCCGCGACGAAGGCATCCGCCTCCGAGCAGATGGAGAGCACGACGGCGAGGCCGGCCAGTGCGAGCACCGAGATCACCGGTCGGTCCGCGACGGCCTGCAGCCACTCGGTCGGCACCAGCACGTTGAGCACCGCGGCGGTGAGTCCGCCGATGACGAGGAAACCACCTGCGTGGAGGAAGTCGTGCGCCGCCGTACGCCGGAACGTCACGAACCGCGAGTCGCCCTCGAGGTGCGCGCGGGACGGGATCCGGAGCCACTCGCCACGCCCGAAGCGCAGCCACAACCAGCCCATGAGCACCGCCGTCACGAGCGAGGCGACGAGGCGGGCGAGCGCCATCTCGGGGTCGTTGGGGAAAGCGACGAACGTCGAGACGATCACGATGGGGTTGATCGCCGGGCTCGACAGGAGGAACGCGAGCGCCGCGGCCGGAGCCACACCGCGGGCCATGAGGCCGCCGGCGACGGGCACCGAGGCGCACTCGCACCCGGGGATCAGCACCCCTGCCACGCCGGCGACGGGAACTGCCAGGGCGGGGCGCGAGGGGAGCGCACGCGTGAAGAACGACGCGGGCACATAGGCCGCGATCGCGCCCGACAGGACGACGCCCAGGACGAGGAAGGGCATCGCCTGCACGATGATCGAGACGAAGACGGTCGCACCCGCCTGCCAGGCCGGCGACTCGACCAGCCCGGCCAACCAGCCCTGTCCGAGGACCAGCAGCAGCAGTCCCCCCGTCAGCAGCTCCAGCGGGCCCGGTCGCCAGCGGCTGCCGACGCTCCGGTCGAGCGACTTCTCGGTCATGGCGCGAGGCCCGGCACCTCGTCGGTCGGGACCGGGTTGGGCACCGCACCGCCGTAACGCCGGTCGCGTGAGGCGAACTGCTCGCAGGCCCACCACAGGTGCCGACGGTCGAAGTCAGGCCACAAGGTCGGGACGAACACGAGCTCGGCGTACGCCGCCTGCCAGAGCAGGAAGTTGCTCGTGCGCTGCTCCCCCGACGAGCGCACGAACAGGTCGACGTCGGGCATGTCGGGCTCGTCGAGGTAGCGCGCGATCGTGCGCTCGTCGACGCGGGACGGGTCGAGGCGACCAGCCGCTGCCTCGCGTGCGATGGTCGCGGCGGCATCGGCGATCTCCGCCCGACCGCCGTAGTTGACGCACATGGTCAGCGTGATCGTGGAGTTGGCCGCGGTGAGCCGCTCGGCCTCCTCGAGCTCGTCGATGACCGACTTCCACAGCCGCGGGCGACGCCCGGCCCACCGGATCCGCACCCCGAGCTCGTGCATCTCGTCGCGCCGACGGCGGATCACGTCGCGGTTGAAGCCCATGAGGAAGCGCACCTCGTCCGGCGAGCGCTTCCAGTTCTCGGTCGAGAAGGCGTACGCCGAGATCCACCCGACGCCGAGCTCGATCCCGCCGTGCACGCAGTCGAGGAGGCTGGCCTCGCCCGCCTCGTGCCCCTCGGTGCGCGGCAGGCCGCGGTCCTTGGCCCAGCGACCGTTGCCGTCCATGACCACGGCGACGTGCCGCGGCACGAGGTCCGCGGGGATCGGAGGGGCTGTCGCTCCGCTGGGATGTGGCGTCGTAGGACGGATCGGGAGCGAGCGTGACGTCGCGGCAGGGCTAGGCCCCTGACCGCGCACCCGACGTCCCGCCACGCGCACATCCTGGCATCCGTTCCTCGGCCGGCACCCGCGCCACCCACAGGGGACGAGTGACCAGCGGGGAGCCCGCGGCAGGTCAGTGGCGCTCGACCAACGGCAGGCTGCGCAGGCCGCGCTCGAGCTGCCACGACAGGTACGCCGCGACCAGGCCGGAGGCCTCACGACGGGTGCGCAGGTCGCTCGCGTCGGCGACGGTCCAGTCGCCGGTGAGCAGCGCGCCGAGCAGCTCGAGGGTCTCCGGTGCCGGTGCGGCCGAGCCAGGAACCCGGTCGGCGGCGCAGAGCGCACCGCCGGCGGCGGCGTGGAACGCCGGATGCGGGCCGGCGACCCCGCAGCGTGCGCAGGCGTCGAAGCTCGGAGCCCAGCCGGCCACCGCCAGCGAGCGCACGAGGTAGGCATCGAGCACCAGCCCGGGGTCGTGCTCGGTCGACACCAGGGCGCGCAGCCCACCGACGAGCAGGAGGTACTGCTGCACGGCGGGCTCGCGCTCCTCGGGAGTCATCCGCTCCGCGGTCTCGAGCATCGCCTGTCCGGCCGTGTAGCGGCCGTAGTCGTGCACGAGGGAGGCACCGAAGGAGGCGATGGTCTCGACCTGAGTGACCCCGTCGAGGGAGCGACCCTCGTAGAACTGCACGTCGACGTGCCCGAAGGGCTCGAGCCGTGCGCCGATCCGCGAGGAGGTACGGCGTACGCCCTTGGCCACCGCGCGGACCCGACCGTGCTCCCGCGTGAGGACGGTGACGATCCGGTCGGCCTCGCCCAGCTTCTGGGCACGCAGGACGACACCCTCGTCGCGGTAGAGACTCACCCCGCCATTCTCACCCGCCGCGCCGGCGGCGGACCGCCGTGGCTCGCGAGTCGCGGCCCCCGATCCCGGTAGCGTCGGTCCGGACGAGAGGACGTGGACGTGGACCCGGACGTGGCCGAGCTCGGCACCGTGGACAGTGCGACGTACTCGAGCGAGCGAGGCTCGGCCCGCACGCCGCTCTACGTGCAGTTCGAGACCAGGGCGTTCCGCAACGCCGTGATCGTCGTCCTGCTGCTGCTCGTCGCCCTCAAGATCGTGCTCTACGTCTACGAGGCGCTCGGGTCGTTCCTCTTCCTGCTCCTGCTCGCCTGGCTGCTCTCGATCGCGATGGAACCCGCCGTCGCGTGGTTCGCCAACCGCGGGATGCGGCGCGGGGCCGCCACGGGGCTGGTCGGCCTCATCCTCGTCGTCGCGACGATCGCCTTCCTCACGGTCTTCGGCAGCCTGTTCTTCACCCAGATGTCCGAGCTCATCGCGGGCCTCCCCGGCTACGTCGAGCAGTTCGTGCTCTGGCTCAACACCACCTTCCGCCTCCAGCTCAACCCGACCGAGATCCTCGAGAGCCTCCAGATCACTCCCGGCAAGATCGCCGAGTGGGCCGGCAGTGTGGCGGGTGGCGTGCTCGGGATCGTCGGCTCGCTGTTCGGGGCGCTCTTCGACGGCCTCACCGTCTTCGTGTTCGCGTTCTACTTCTCGGCTGACGGTCCTCGCCTGCGCCGCGCGATCGGCTCGTGGCTCCCGCTCCGGTCGCAGAAGGTGTTCGTCACCGTCTGGGACATCGCCGTGACGAAGACCGGTGGGTTCGTCGTCTCCAAGGTCGTGCTGGCCAGCATGTCGGCCTTCTTCCACTGCACGTTCTTCTACCTGATCAACGTTCCGTACTGGCTGCCGATGGGCATCTTCGCCGGCATCGTGAGCCAGTTCATCCCCACGATCGGCACCTACATCGGCGTCGCCGTGCCGGCGCTGTTCGCGGCCTTCAACGACCCGATCGACGTCGTGTGGATCATCGCCTTCGCGACGGTCTACCAGCAGGTCGAGAGCTACGTGTTCACACCGCGGGTGAGCAGGGCGACCATGGACATCCACCCGGCGATCGCCCTCGGCTCGGTGTTCGTCGGCTTCGCGTTCTTCGGCCCTATCGGCGCCATCATCGGAATCCCCCTGGCCGCGGCAGTGATCGCCATCATCGAGACGTACGCCAACCGGCACGAGCTGGTGCCCGAGCTGCGGGTCCGTACCAAGGGCGAGAAGCCGTCGCGGTCCGGTGACGAGCTCTCGGGGGATCCGAGCGTCGTCGTCCCGGCGGGCACACCGCTCTCGACCCTGGACCTGTCCGAGACCGACGCCACCGGAGGCGAGGCGCCCCCGTCGTGAGCACGGCGCTCCGGCGCTGCGACGACTATCTCGACGCCGTCGCAGCGCTCGCGTGCGACGCGGTCGATGTCGGTGCCCTGCGGGCCTTCGTGTCGCTCGCACCGTGGCCCTACTACGTGCGCCCCCGGCCCGGCGGCGACCTGACCGGTCCCGGCTCGATCACCGCTGACGAGGTCCGCTGCGCGGCAGAGGTGCTGCGCGATGCGGGTCAGCCGGTGTCCTTCGAGTGGGTCGAGCAGCTGGCCCCGACGCTCGAGGGTCTCCTCTGCGGGCTCGGGTACACCGCGCAGCGCCACCCGCTGCTGGTGCGAGAGCTCGGCCCCCGGGACGCGACCACCTCGACGGCGTCGACGGTGGCGGTGGCGCGTCTGCTCGAGGCTGACTCCCCGGACCTGGCCGTCGCCCTCGTCGTGCAGCAGATCGGCTTCGACACCGCGGGTACGGCTCCAGGCCCGACCGGTCCCGTGGAGCGCGACGCCCGCGCGATCGAGGAGTCGCTCGTGGAGCACGTGCGCAGCCGGATCGGCGAGGGGTCGTCGGTCGTCGCGGTGGTCGAGCACGGCACGGACGGGATCATCGCGTGCGGGTGGCACCAGCCGCTCGGGGACGTGACCGAGATCGTGGGCGTGGCGACCCTGCCCAGCCACCGACGACGCGGTGCCGCGGGTGCACTGCTCGACGCCCTCGTCGCCGACGCCGTCACGCGCGGCGTGACACTGGCGATCCTCTCGGCGGGCGACGAGGGCGTCGCGCGGATCTACGAGGGCTCGGGATTCACCCGGGTCGGCACGGTGGGCGTCGCCGAGCCGGCCGCGGCAGCGCCCGCGTGAGACTCAGAAGCCGAGCTTGCGCAGCTGACGAGGGTCGCTCTGCCAGTCCTTCGCGACCTTGACCCGCAGGTCGAGGTGCACCCGCGTGCCGAGCAGTGCCTCGATCTGCTTGCGCGAGGTGATCCCGACGTCGCGCAGCCGCGATCCCTTGTGCCCGATGATGATCGCCTTCTGGCTGTCACGCTCGACATAGAGCGCTGCGTGCACGTCGAGCAGCGGGTTGTCGGCGGAGCGACCCTCACGCGGGATCATGTCCTCGACGACGACGGCGATCGAGTGGGGCAGCTCGTCGCGGACACCTTCGAGCGCGGCCTCGCGGATGAGCTCCGCCACCATGACGAGCTCGGGCTCGTCGGTGAGCTCGCCGTCCGGGTAGAGCCGGGGACCGGGCGGCAGGAGCCCGACGAGCAGCTCCTCGAGCAGCGACACCTGGTCGCCGGCGACTGCGGAGACCGGCACGACCTCGGCCCACTCGATGCCGACCGCCTCGCCGAGCCGCGCAACCTGGAGGAGCCGCTCGCCGACCGTCGCGTGGTCGACCAGGTCGGTCTTGGTGAGGATCGCGACCTTCGGCGTACGTCGGGCCATGGCGAGCTCGGTCGCGATGAACTTGTCGCCGGTGCCGATCGGCTGGTCGGCGGGGAGGCAGAAGCCGATGACGTCGACCTGGCCCCACGTCTCGCGGACGACCGCGTTGAGCCGCTCGCCGAGCAGCGTGCGCGGCTTGTGCAGCCCGGGGGTGTCGACGAGCACGAGCTGAGCGTCCGGGCGGTGCACGATGCCGCGCACCGTGTGCCGCGTCGTCTGCGGCTTGCTCGAGGTGATGGCGACCTTCTCACCGACGAGAGCGTTGGTCAGCGTCGACTTCCCGGCGTTGGGGCGACCCACGAAGCAGGCGAAGCCGGAGCGGTGCTGGTCGTGAGTGGAGTCGGTCACGGGGTCGATCATCCCCTACCCCGCGTGGCCGCGACGCCCTGCAGCACCAGCCCGGCCAGGACGAGCCCCGCGCCCAGCCAGCCGAGAGGCGAGAGCCGCTCACCCAGGACGACCACACCGAGGGCCGTGGCGACCACCGGCTCGGCGAGCACGAGCGTGGTGACCGGCCCGGCGGGGAGGTGGCGCAGGCCGCGACCGAACAGCACGTACGCCAGGGTTGTCGTCACCAGCCCGAGCCACAGGGCGAGCGCCAGCCCCGAGGGGGTGGCGAGCCAGGCCAAGGGCGCGGTGAGCAGGACCGGGAGCAGCAGGACGCCACCGAGACCGAACGCGGCCGCCATGACCTCGTCGCTGCGGTGCCCGTCGTTGATGAGGCGCTTCGCCGCGACCGTGTACACGGCGTACCCGACGCCGGACGCCAGGGCGAGGGCCAGTCCGATCGGGTCGACGTCGGGCTGGGCGGAGCCGGAGCCGACGAGCAGCACGAGCCCGACCACGCACACGGCCGTGGCCACGAGCCACGACGGCCGCGGCCGCTCGCGCAGCAGCAGCCATGACAGCAGGCCGGTGACGACGGGACCGCTCCCGATCGTCACCAGGGTGCCGAGCGCGACACCGGCGCGCGAGACGCCGGCGAAGAAGCAGACCTGGTAGAGCGCGGTGGTCAGGCCGGCGATCAGGCCCCAACGCGTGCGCCACAGCGCGATCGCGTCGCGGCGGCTGCCACCGATCCTCGGCAGCACCGCGAACAGACCCGCACCCCCGATCACGATGCGAGCAGCACCGACGCCGAGCGGGGTGGTGCCCGCGGGTCCGAGGGCCTGGGCGGTGCCCGTGGTGCCGAACAGCGTCGCCGCCCCCAGTACCGAGAGGACGGCGCGTCGACGGCCCTCGGGGGACTCGACCAGGTCGGCGCCGGAGGGAGAGGTCACGTCACGAGAGGACGGTGGCGAGCAGGGTCGCGTCGGTGCTCACCACGTGCACGGGAACGCCGGTGCCGCCCAGCGCGCGCACCACCGCGAGGTCGGCCGGATCGAGGTCGGAGCCGCCGCGCACGACCGCGGCGGCCTCGATCCCGCACGCACCCGACGCCGCGGCCTGGGCGACCGCGAGCGCGAGCGCGGACAGCGACAGCGAGTCGAGAGCCACTGTCGCTCCGGAGTAGGTGCGGCCGGTCTCGTCGCGCACCGCTGCACCCTCGCGGGCGCCGACCCGGCCGCGGGCCCCACGAGCGAGCGTGACGAGCTTGGCGTCCTCTGCGGAGAGCTCCTGGTCAGTCATCGTCGTGGTCCTCGTCGTCGGTGCCGGAAGGCCGGTTCACCGGCTCGGCGAGCACCGTGCCGATGCGGTTGCGGCGTCCCGCTGCGGACTCTGCGGTGAGGTCCCACCCCTGCACGGTGATCCGCGCACCCGGGATCGGGACCCGGCCCAGCCGCCGGGCCAGGAGGCCGCCGATCGTGTCGACGCCCTCCTCGTCGGCGTCGATCGCGATCCCGACGAGATCGGCGAAGTCCTCGACGTGCATCCGCGCGTGCACGCGGAAGCTGCCGTGCGCCAGGTTCTCGACCTCGGGCGCCTCGGTGTCGTACTCGTCGGTGATCTCGCCGACGATCTCCTCGACCACGTCCTCGATCGTGACGATGCCGGCGGTGCCGCCGTACTCGTCGACGACGACCGCGAGGTGCACCCGGGCGAGCTGCATGTCCTTGAGCAGCTCGTCGGCGAGCTTGCTGTCGGGGACCATGAGCACCGGTCGCATCAGGCTCGCGACACGCTCGCTCTGCTCGGCCTCGCGGTGCTCGAACGTCCGCCGGGCCATGTCCTTGAGGTAGACCACGCCGACCACGTCGTCGATGTTCTCGCCGGTGACGGGGATGCGCGAGAAGCCGCTGCGCAGAGCGAGCGACATCGCCTGGCGCAGCGTCTTCGTCGACTCGACGAAGACCATCTCGGTGCGCGGCACCATCAGCTCGCGCACGATGGTGTCGCCGAGCTCGAAGACCGAGTGGATCATCTGCCGCTCGTCGTCCTCGATGACGTCGCTCGCCTCGGCCAGGTCGACGAGCTCGCGCAGCTCGGCCTGCGTGGCGAACGGCCCCTCGCGATAGCCCTTGCCGGGCGTCAGCGCGTTGCCCACGAGGATGAGGAGGGTCGCCAGAGGTGACAGGACGGCGGCGAGCAGGCGGGCCGACGTCGCGGACCGCATCGCGATCCGGTCGGCGTGCTGCGCCCCGAGCGTGCGCGGCGCGACCCCGAGCGCGACGTAGCCCACGACGACCATGACCATCGCGGCGGCGACGAGCTGCCACCAGATCGGCCCCGGGACCAGGACGAGGAACGAGCGGGTCACGAGCACCGTGGCGGCGACGTAGAGGGTCATGTGGGCGAAGAGCAGGACGTTGACGTAGCGCGCGCGGTCCTCGAGCAGCGGGCGGAGCCGAGCGGCGCTGGGGGCGCCCTCGCGCGCCAGCTCCTCGACCCGGGCACGGGAGACCCGGCCGAAGGCAGTCTCGGCCGCGACCAGCAGGGCCGCGAGCACCACGAGGAGGGCAGCGACGACGAGGGAGACGATGTCCGGGCTCATGGCTGCTCCGCGCGGTGCGCGACCCACCCGGCGAGCAGCCGGTCCTGCAGCCCGAACATCTCGGCGTGCTCGTCGGGCTCTGCGTGGTCGTAGCCGAGCAGGTGGAGGATCCCGTGGGTGAGCAGGAGCGCGATCTCCTCGGCCGGGCCGTGACCCGCGGTGACGGCCTGACGCACGGCCACCTGCGGGCAGATGACGATGTCACCGAGCAGGCCCTCCTCGGGCTCCTCGGCGTCCTTCGTGGGTCGCAGCTCGTCCATCGGGAAGGAGAGCACATCGGTCGGGCCGGGCTCGTCCATCCAGGTCACGTGCAGCTCGGTCATCGCTGCCTCGTCGACGAGCACGACGCACAGCTCGGCCTGCGGATGGATCCGCAGCTGGTCGAGCACGAAGCGCGCCTGCGCCCCGAGCGCGTCGAGGTCGACCTCGACCTCGGTCTCGTTGACCACCTCGATCGTCATCGGGTCCCCCTCACCGACGGCCGCGGCGGCCGCGGTCGTCGGCCTCGGCCACCTGCAGCGCGTCGTGGCGCGCGTAGGCATCGACGATGTCGCCGACGAGCCGATGGCGGACGACGTCCTGGCTCGCGAGCCGGCAGAACGCGATGTCCTCGATGCCCTCGAGGATCCCCTCCACCACCTTGAGCCCGCTCGCGGTGCCGCTCGGGAGGTCGATCTGGGTGGTGTCGCCGGTGACGACCATGGTGGAGCCGAACCCGAGCCGGGTCAGGAACATCTTCATCTGCTCGGGCGAGGTGTTCTGCGCCTCGTCGAGGATGATGAACGCGTCGCTGAGGGTACGCCCGCGCATGTAGGCGAGCGGGGCCACCTCGATCGTGCCGCTGGCCATCAGCCGCGGGATCGAGTCGGGATCGATCATGTCGTGCAGCGCGTCGTAGAGCGGGCGCAGGTAGGGGTCGATCTTCTCCGAGAGCGTGCCCGGCAGGAACCCGAGCCGCTCCCCCGCCTCGACCGCCGGCCTCGTGAGGATGATGCGGGTCACCGTCTTTGCCTGCAGCGCCTGCACCGCCTTGGCCACGGCGAGGTAGGTCTTGCCCGTGCCGGCCGGCCCGATCCCGAACACGATGGTGTGCTCGTCGATCGCATCGACGTACGCCTTCTGGTTGGGCGTCTTGGGTCGGATCTTGCGGCCCCGGTTGGTCAGGATGTTGGCGGTGAGGACATCAGCGGGGCGCACGCCGGAGTCGTCGCGCAGCATCGAGATCGTGCGTTCGACGGCCTCGACCGTGAGGCCCTGACCGGAGCGCAGGACCGTGAGCAGCTCACCGATCACACGGTCGAGCAGCGCCACCTCGGTCGAGTCGCCGCTGGCGGTGATCTCGTTGCCGCGCACGTGGAGGTCGACGGAGGGAAAGCCGCGCTCGACGGTGCGGATCAGCTCGTCCCCGGACCCGAGCAGGGTCACCATGTCCAGAGAGCCGGGGACGACGATCTTGAGCTGCGTGTCGGTCGTGGTCGTCATGGGTCGGCCCGCTCGGCCGTCGCTGCCCTTCACTCGTCGACCCCCGCGAGATCCCGGGGCGCTCCATCGTAGGGCGAGACCCGCGCGCAGACGCAGCGGTAGTCGGCCGGGCGGGGTGGGTCAGCCGGGGGGCCAGGTCATGGTGCGGCCACCGAGGACGTGGGCGTGGACGTGGAAGACGGTCTGGCCGCTGTCCGGGCCGGTGTTGAAGACCACCCGATAGCCCTCGAGGCCATCCTCGGCGGCCACGACGGCGGCCGTGTCGAGCACCGCGCCGGCGAGCTCGGGGTCGCTCGCGGCAAGCACGCCGATGTCGGCGAAGTGCTCCTTGGGGATGACGACCACGTGGGTCGGCGCCTGCGGGTTGATGTCGCGGAACGCGAGCACCCGGTCGGTGTCGGCCACGATCGTGGCGGAGATCTCGCCCTCGACGATCCGGCAGAACAGGCAGTCCAGACTCATGTCGTCCAGGCTATGCCGTCCGAGCAGACCGGGCGGGACCTAGTCCCAGCGGCCGCAGCTCGCGAGCACGACGGAGGCTGCCACGGCACCGGCGGTCGAGGTGCGCAGCACCGACGGACCGAGCCGTGCCGAGAGCGCACCCTCCCGCTCGAACGCGGCGCGCTCCTCGTCGGTGATGCCGCCCTCAGGGCCGACGACGAGCACCACCTCGCCGCCGCTCGGGACCCGCAACGACGCCATCCGCAGGCTCGCTGCCTCGTGCAGCACGATGGCGGTGCCACCGGCCGCCACCACGTCGGCGACCAGGCCTTCGACGTCGAGGGTGCTCGCCAACGGTGCCACGTCCGGGACCCAGGGCCGACGCGACTGCTTGGCAGACTCGCGCGCGGTGACCCGCCACTTCTCGACGCCGCGCTCGGCCTTGTCGCCGCGCCACTGCGCGACCGAGCGCTGCGCCGACCACGGCACGATCCCGTCGACGCCCACCTCGGTGAGCAGCTCCACCGACAGGTCGCCGCGCTCGCCCTTCGCCAGGGCCTGGACGACGACGACGCGCGGCGTCGGGGCCGCCACCAGGGTGTACGCCGTGACGCTCACGTCGATCCGGTCGCGACCGACGACGGCCGCGACCGCACCCTCGACCACGCGACCGAGCCCGTCGCCGACCAGCACCGGCTCACCGACGCCGAGGCGCTTGACCGTCGCTGCGTGCCGACCCTCGGCGCCGTCGACCACCACCACTCCCCCGACTGCGACGTCGGCGAGCGCGCCGGCGACGACGAGGAAGAACGGCGCCGTCATGAGTTGAACGCGTCGCGCAACCGGGAGAACAGACCGCCCTGCGACGGATGACCCGCCTGCACCGACCCCTCGACCTGCTCCTCGCCCCGCAGCGCAGCGAGCTCCCGGAGCAGCTCCTCCTGCCGGGCGTCGAGCTTGGTGGGGGTCGCGACGTCGACGTGCACGTGCAGGTCTCCGCGGCCGGTGGCGCGCAGGTGGTGCGTGCCCTTCGCCCGCAGCGTGACGGTCTGCCCGGCCTGCGTGCCGGGTTTGACGACGATCGCCTCGTCGCCGTCGAGCGTCTCGAGCTCGATGGTCGTGCCGAGCGCGGCCGCCGTCATCGGCAGGGTGATGGTGCAGTGCAGGTCGTCGCCCTGGCGCGAGAAGACCTCGTGCGGGATCTCGACGATCTCGAGGAACAGGTCGCCCGATGGTCCACCGCCGGGCCCGACCTCGCCCTCGCCGGTGAGCTGGATGCGGGTGCCGGTGTCGACGCCCGCGGGGATCTTCACGGTGATCGTGCGTCGCGTGCGCACCCGACCCTCGCCCGAGCACTCGGGGCAGGGGTGCGGGATGAGCGAGCCGAACCCCTGGCACTGCGGGCACGGACGCGCCGTCATGACCTGGCCGAGGAAGGAGCGCTGCACCGACTGCACCTCACCCCGGCCCTGGCACATGGTGCACCCGACGACCTGGGTGTCGGGTGCCGTGCCTGCTCCGCGGCAGGAGCCGCAGGCGATCGCGGTGTCGACGGTGAGGTCGCGGGTCGCTCCGAAGGCCGCCTCGGTGAGGTCGACCTGGAGCCGGATGAGCGCGTCCTTGCCCCGACCGGTGCGCGGGCGCGGACCGCGCGCCTGCGTCCCGAAGAACGCGTCCATGATGTCGCCGAAACCGAAGCCCTGCCCCCCACCGAAGCCGGCTCCCCCACCACCGCGCGGGTCGCCACCGAGGTCGTACATCGACCGCTTGTCCGGGTCCGAGAGCACCTCGTACGCCGCGGTCACCTCCTTGAACGCGTCCTGCGTCGCCGGGTCGGGGTTCACGTCCGGGTGGAGCTCACGCGCGAGCTTGCGGTAGGCGCGCTTGATCTCCTCGGGGGTCGCGTCGCGCGCGACGCCGAGGACGGCGTAGTAGTCGGATGCCACGGTCAGGCTGCTCGCAGTCGGGGGTCGAGGGGCTGGAGGTCGAGGGGCTGGGGGTGGTGCGCGGGACGGGAGGTCGGCCTACTGCGGCTCGGTGAGGATGCGGCCGACGTAGCGGGCCACGGCGCGCACGGACCCCATGGTGCTGGCGTAGTCCATCCGGGTCGGCCCCACGACGCCGAGCTGGGCGACGACGTCGTCACCGCGGCCGTAGCCGACCGTGACGACCGAGGTCGCCGAGAGTCCTTCGACCTCGTTCTCGTGGCCGATCCGCACCGTGAGCGCATCGGTGGTGCGGCTCTCGCCGAGCAGGCGCAGCAGCACCATCTGCTCCTCGAGCGCCTCGAGCACGGGGCGCACCGCGCCGGTGAAGTCCTCGCCGAAGGAGGCGAGGTTGGCGGTGCCCGCGAGCATCACGCGCTCCTCGTGGCGTTCCACCACGGTCTCGAGCAGGGTCGCCACGACGGCGGCGGCGGCCGCGCGCTCCGGCCCCTCGAACTGCTCGCCGAGGTGGGCGACACGTTCGGCGACATCGACCAGTCGTACGCCGCTGACCTGCTCGACGATCCGCGTGCGGACCCGGCCGAGAAGGTCGTCGGACACGGGCACCGAGGTCTCGACGATGCGCTGCTCGACGCGCCCGTTGTCGGCGATGAGCACGAGCAGGATCCGGGTGGGTCCGAGGCCGACGAGCTCGATGTGCCGCACGGTCGAGCGGGTGAGCGAGGGGTACTGGATGAGGGCGACCTGACGGGTGAGCTGCGCGAGCAGGCGTACTGATCGCTGCATCACGTCGTCGAGGTCGACCGCGCCGTCGAGGAACGACCCGATCGCCCGCTTCTCGGCACCCGAGAGCGGCTTGACCGCGGAGAGCCGGTCGACGAAGACCCGGTAGCCCTGGTCGGTCGGCACCCGACCGGCGCTGGTGTGCGGCGCGGTGATGAGCCCCTCGTCCTCGAGGGCGGCCATGTCGTTGCGGATCGTCGCCGGGCTGACGCCGAGCGAGTGGCGCTCGACCAGCGCCCGGGATCCGACCGGCTCGTGCGTGGCGACGTAGTCCTCGACGATGGCGCGCAGGACAGCGAGCCTCCGGTCCTCGACCACGCCGTCACCTTCTCCATCGGGGTCCGCCCACGCCACGCACTGGCACTCCCGCGAACCGAGTGCCAAGTCTACGACGAGCCGCCCCGCAGCTCCTCCCGACGCGCTCCCCCGCCCCCGGGACCGGTCCCCGGGGCGAGCCCGGCACCGGCTTAGGCTCAGGTCCGACCGGGCCGCACCGCGACCACGAGGAGGGCCCGTTGCACGACCGCTACGGGCGCGACGTGCTCAGCTCCGACCCCCACGCGCCACGACGCAGCGTGGTCGACGAGGTCGTCGCCGAGGCGGGCCTCGTGCTCGAGTGCATCGACTCCGGCTGGTGCGGCGCCGTCGTCGGCACCGAGAAGGGCACCGACGGCTGGGCCGTCGTGCTCGAGGACCGCCACGGCGTACGACGCCAGTTCCTGATGAGTCCAGCGGCGTTCCGGCTCGACGGGCGGCCGGTGACCCTGACCCGCGTGAGCCGCGTCGGTGCGAGCGGCGTCGGTGCGGCCGGGCCGACCCGTACGGCGTCCGGCTCGATCGCGGTGGCCGGGCTGCGCGCCCGGGTCGCCCGGGACTCCCGGATCTGGGTCGAGGGCGTGCACGATGCGGAGCTGGTCGAGAAGGTGTGGGGGCACGACCAGCGGGTCGAAGGCGTCGTCGTCGAGCCGTTGC
>JANMMN010000011.1:0-14970 GCA_031373405.1 Actinomycetes bacterium | reverse complement strand
CGAGCACCGAGCACGACGCCGCCCTGGGCGCCGAGCGCCTTCGACAGCGTCGCGGTGAGCACCACGCCGCGCCGGCCGGCCAGTCCCGCCGCCCAGGCCGCGCCGCGACCCCCCTCGCCCACGACGCCGAGGCCGTGTGCGTCGTCGATCACGAGGAGCGCGGCGTACCGCTCGCACACCTCGGCGAGGGCGGCGAGCGGCGCGAGGTGGCCGTCGACGGAGAAGACGCCGTCGGTCACGACGACCGCGTGCTCCTGCGTACGCCGCGCCAACGCATCGGCGACCGCTGCCGTGTCACCGGAGGGGGTGACCACCACGTCGGCGCGGCTGAGCCGGCACGCGTCGATGATCGAGGCGTGGTTCTGCGCGTCACTGACGATCAGGTCACCGGCACCGGCGAGGGACGCGATGGCGGCGAGGTTGGCGAGGTAGCCGCTGGAGAGCACCAGCCCGGCCTCGGCGCCGACGTGCGTCGCGAGCGCATCCTCGAGGTCGTGGTGGGCCTGGGTGGACCCGGTGACCAGGCGCGATCCGGTGGCGCCACCGCCCCAGCGCCGCGCGGCCTCGACCGCTCCGGCGACCACGCGCGGGTCGCGGCTCAGACCGAGGTAGTCGTTGCTCGCGAGGTCGAGGACGTCGTCGTCGTGCTGGCGGGCCGACAGCGTGCGACGCAGGCCGGCCTCGACCCGTCGTTCGGCCTGGCGGTGCAGGCGGGCGAGCGGGTCGCTGACGCCGACGGCGGCGAGCCTGGGCTGCTCGGTCACCCGACGACCTCGCGGATGCATTCCTCCGCCGTGCCGACGAGCAGCTCGAGGTCGTCGTCGTCGAGCGCGAGCGGCGGCATGAGCACCACCACGTCGCCGAGCGGACGGATCAGCACGCCGCGGTCGCGGGCCCGCTGGGCGATCGTGAACCCGGTGCGCTCCCCGACGCTGCGCACCTCGATGCCGGTCATGGTGCCGATCCGTCGGATCTCCACGACCCCGTCGTACGCCGCGAGGCCGGCGGTGAGCTCGCCGATCCGGTCGCCGAGGCGTGCGGCGCTCCCGACGGTGTCGCGCTCGGCCATGAGGTCGAGGTTGGCGATCGCGGCTGCCGCGCACAGCGGGTTGGCGGTGTAGCTGTGGCCGTGGAAGAAGGTGCGCCCGCTCGACGGCGAGCCGAGGAACGACGCGTAGATCTCCTCGGTGGCGAGCACCGCCGACAGGGGCAGGTATCCGGCGGTGAGGCCCTTGCCGCAGGTGAGCAGGTCGGGCACGACACCGGCGTGCTCGACCGCCCACATCGCCCCGGTGCGGCCGAGCCCGGTCGCGACCTCGTCGGCGACGAGGAAGGCGCCGTGCTCGTCGGCGAGTGCCCGCATCCCGCGCAGGAACTCGGCATCGTGCGTGAGGATCCCCGCCGCTGCCTGCACCATCGGCTCGACGACGACGGCGCACACGCGATGTCCCTCACGGGCCATGAGTGTGCGCGCCTCGTCGAGAACCTCGACGGCGCGCTCGGCCGCGCTCTGACCCGGCTTGCGTACGCCGGGGCTCGAGATCATCAGCGTGTCGAGCAGGATCGGGCGGTAGGTGTGGTGGAAGAGCTCGATGCCGCCGACGCTCACCGCCCCGAGGGTGTCGCCGTGGTACCCCTCGGCGACGTGCAGGTAGAGCGGACGGTCCTCGCCGCACTGCGCCTTGGCCTGGAACGCCATCTTGATGGCCGCCTCGACCGCGCTCGCGCCGTCCCCGGCGTAGAAGGTGCGCGTGAGGGCTCGTTCGTCGCTGCGGGGGGCGGTCGCGAGGAGCTTCTCGGCGAGCTCGATGCCGGGCTCGTGGGTGAGGCCGAGGAAGGTCGAGTGGTCGAGGCGGCCGAGCTGCGCGCGGATCGCGGCGTCGATCTCGGGCACCCCGTGCCCGTGCACGGTGACCCAGAGGCTCGAGACGCCGTCGAGGTAGCGGTTGCCGTCCGAGTCGATCAGGTACATGCCCTCCGCGCGGTCGATGACGAGCGGGCGGTCATCGGACCAGAGCGTGTGCTGGGTGAAGGGGTGCCAGACGCTGGCGAGGTCGCGGGCGACAAGATCGGAGGTGCGCTCGCTCATGAGTCGATCCTGGCAGGGCGGGTGAGCCGGACCGACACGGGGCTTGGGCCGCACGACGCACCCGCCTCGGGCCCCGGACTGATCGCCAACAGCCTCGGCCCCCGATCAGTGGGGGACGCGAGACTCTCGGGAGCGCAGCGTCGGGGTCAGACCACGCCGTACAGCCGGTCTCCTGCGTCTCCGAGGCCGGGGACGATGTAGCCCTTGTCGTTGAGGCGCTCGTCGAGGCCTGCGGTGACCACGGTGACCCGGACGTTGCGGGTGTCGTAGGCGTCGCGCAGCCGCTGGAGGCCCTCCGGCGCGGCGAGCAGGCAGAGAGCCGTGACGTCGGTGGCGCCGCGCGAGAGCAGCAGGTCGATCGCGTCGACCAGAGTGCCGCCGGTCGCCAGCATGGGGTCGAGGACGAAGACCTGGCGCCCCGACAGGTCCGCGGGCACCCGGTCGGCGTACGTCGAGACCTGCAAGGTCTTCTCGTCGCGGATCATCCCGAGGAATCCCACCTCGGCGGTCGGCAGCAGCCGCACCATGCCGTCGAGCATGCCGAGACCGGCGCGCAGGATCGGTACGACGATCGGGCGCGGGTCGGCGAGCTTGACGCCCATCGCCGGTGCGACCGGCGTGGTGACAGCGACGCGCTCGACCCGGATCTCGCGGGTCGCCTCGTACGCGAGCAGCGTGACCAGCTCGTCGGCGAGGCGCCGGAAGGTGGGCGAGTCGGTGCGGGCGTCGCGCAGCGTCGTCAGCTTGTGGGCGATGAGCGGGTGGTCGGCGACGTGGATGCGCAGGCTCTCGGACATGGCCCGAAGGGTAGGCGCTCCGGCGCCCGGATGCCGAGTGTCACCGCAAGCGCTGCCCTCGCGACCGGCTGCTGGCCGACCAGCCCAGCGACGATGGGTGAGATCGGTGAACGGACAAACCGGTCCCGTGTCCGTGCGGTCTCTGACAGTCTGGAATGCCTGCGTCACCCCGACGCCCGGTCTGGCTCGCGAAGGAGGTTGACGTGGACGACGACGCCGTGGACTTCGCTGTGGCCGCCTGGCGGGAGGACGGCCTCTGGCAGGTCGTCACGCTGCCGCCGCGCACCGGTGACACGCTCGAGAGCCTGGTCAACGCCTTGCGGTCCCAGCCCGGCGAGGGCGGTGTGCTCGGCCTCGTCTCGATCGCCGAGGAGTTCTTCCTCCTTGCTCGCGTGCTGGGCGACGAGGTGCGACTCCTGCTGTCCGACCTCTACGCCGCCGAGGACTGGCCGATCGGACTCGACGCGCTCGACCGGCTCGGGATCCCCTCGCCGGAGGACGACGAGGGCGACGATGCGACGCCCGCGGGAGACCTGCGCCTCCTCGAGGACTTCGGGGTCGGGCCCGACGAGATCGAGCTCCTCCTCGACGACCCCGAGATGTGGCCGGACGAGATCCTCGCCAGCCTCGCCGCAAGGGTCGGCTTCGGAGACCAGTTCGACGCCCTCCTCGAACAGCTCCCCGACTGACACTGAAGGGTCCATAGGTTTCATAGGACCGAACCCAGCCCACCTTCATCGCAGCACCCATCCGATCAACGCGTGCGCGATGATCGAGCGGTGCAGGTCCGCTCTGACGACGTCGACGCCGTACGCCGTGCCCTCCACGAGGCACGCCGGGCGCGCGACGCCGGCGAGGTGCCCATCGGTGCCGTGGTGATCGACGCATCCGGGACGGTGATCGGGGTCGGTCGCAACGAGCGCGAGGCGACCCACGACCCGACCGCGCACGCGGAGGTGGTCGCGCTGCGCGCCGCGGCGGCGAGGCTCGGCTCGTGGCGGCTCGGCGGCTGCACCCTTGCCGTGACCCTGGAGCCCTGCCCGATGTGCGCCGGCGCGATCTGGCTCGCGAGGGTCGACCGGCTGGTGTTCGGGGCGTGGAACGAGGAGTACGGCGCGGCCGGGTCGCTCTGGGACGTTGTCCGCGACCGTCGGCTCAACCATCGGCCCGAGGTAGTCCCGGGGGTTCTCGCGGACGAGTGCCGGGCGCTGCTGGAGGAGTTCTTCGCCGCTCGCCGCGCCGAAGCCTGACAGCCGGCGGGACACCCCGCGATTTCGGGGACCGGCCCCGGACCTTGTAACCTCCTCGGCGGTGGCGTGTCCGAGCGGCCGAAGGAGCACGCCTCGAAAGCGTGTGAGGTGAGAGCCTCCGTGGGTTCAAATCCCACCGCCACCGCCAGACGAATGAGACCCCCGGGTGATCTTCCCGGGGGTCTCATTCGTCTGATGAAGGACGCTGCGGGAGTTGGGAGGAGCCCCCGCGCCGTAGGCGCCGGTCTGCGACGGTTCCCACCGCCACCGCCAGCACCCGATGGGCGCCCCGACCGGGGCGCCCTTCGCGCTTCTGGTGGTGGCGCACTCATGCGGGGAGGAGGGGCTCGCCGCCGGAGGCGGCCGCCCAGCGACGGTTCCCGCCGCCACCGCCAGTGTGATGTCGCAGTCGCGCGTCGCGCGATTATTGGCAGGGCTCTTCGGTCAGTTCTGAAGGACCATCTGCGTCATGGGTCGACCCAGTGTGATCCCGGCCGGTGGAGCGCCTCCCGGGTGCCTCACGTGGACAAGAGATATCTGTACGGATATTCTTTTCCCCATGGATGCCGCCGCGATTGTCAAGGCTGCGCGCGCCAGGGCTGGCCTGACCCAGGCCGCGCTCGCTCGCGCTGCCGGCACGTCCCAGCCGACGCTGGCCGCCTACGAGTCCGGCGCGAAGTCCCCCTCCGTGCGGACCCTGGACAAGATCGTCCGCGCGGCCGGGTTCAGCCTCGACGCCGTCCTGCACCCTGCTGCACCGGCCGGCGGCGCCGTGCTCGCTGAGGTCCGCGCCCGGCAGGCCGAGATCCGCAAGGCTGCCGCCGGATATGGCATTCGCAACGTGCGTGTCTTCGGGTCGGCTGCGCGCGGGGACGCGCGACCGGACTCCGACATCGACTTGCTCGTCGATTTCGATGCCGAGCGCTACGGCCTCGGCCCGCTCGCCGGATTCCGCGCCGAGGTCCGCGACATGCTCGATCGCGACGTCGACGTCGCCACCCTGGCGCTGCTGCGCGAGGAAGTCCGCGTCGAGGCCGAAGCGCAAGCGGTCCCGCTGTGAGTCGCGACTCCGCCGACCGGCTCCGCGACATCCTCGACTGCATCCGCAAGGCCCGTAACGCCGACGCTCTTCTTCAGCAGGGCGACCAGGATGGCGACCACGAGCTGGTGGAGACAGCGTTCGCTGCCGTCGAGCGGAACCTCTTCGTGATCGGGGAGGCTGCCAAGGACCTCCCGGATGAGTTGGTGGCGCTCGCGCCGGAGATCGACTGGAAGGCCGTCAAGGGCCTGCGCGATGTGCTTGGCCACGAGTACTTCCGCATAGTCCCGAAGATCGTTCACGCGACCGTCCGAGAGAATCTCGACTTGCTGGAGACTGCCGTGATCCAGCTCCTCGGCCAGGACTGACAGCCGGCCGCCCACTGGCCTGGGGAGGCTGTCTGTCCGGTCGGTGGGCTATGGCGTCCGGGTCGGGTCGGGTGGACACTCCGGGGATGAGCCACCGAATCATCAGGGCCGGCGAGGGTGAAGCACTGGGGTCGATCGAGGGTTGTCGAGACCGCTTTCTGATCGACTCCAAGGACTGGGGCGGCAGGTTCGCCGTGGTCGAGCACCTGTTGGCGCCGCACTCGATCGCCGCGCCGATGCACCGGCATACCAAGGAGGATGAGTTCAGCCTCATCCTGGAAGGCCGCGTCTGGTATCACGCTGCCGGAGAGGAGCTCGTGGCGAGCGTCGGAGATCTGGTGTTCAAGCCACGCGGCGAGTGGCACACCTTCTGGAACTCCGACGATGAGCCGGCGCGAGTGCTCGAGATCATCAGCCCCGGTGGTCTCGAAGAAGCCTTCCGCATCATCGACACGGCGCCGCCGGATCTCGACCTTGGCCCCATCGTCGGGCCGTACGGATGCGAGGGCGACATGGACGCCACCCAACCGATCATGGAGAAGTACGGCCTCACCTTCGGGTGAGTGCCCAGGTCCCGTACGCCGTCACACCCAGGCGTCCTCCGGCACCTCGGTCCCCGCCCGCGTCGAGCTGAGCGGGGACCGACCATGGATCAGGCCGTGGTCGGGCCGACCAGGGTGAAGGCGCTCTGCCACACCCAGCCGTTCGTGGCGTTGAGCGAGATGTTGAGGAACGCGATCTCCTCGAGTGCTCGCGCCTGACGCAGGCCACCGGCGTCCACCGGGCTGAAGCCGAGGGACGAGGCGAGCTCGGCCGTCGCGGCCTTGGCGTCGGCGTCGTCGCCGGCGATCAGCACCGTCAGCGGGGTACCGGCCTCGGTGGGAGTCGCGTAGCGCGATGCGAACACGGTGTTGAACGCCTTCACGACCGGCGAGCCCGGCAGCAACGCGGCGAGGTCGCCAGCAGCCGAGATGCCGGTGATGTCGAGGTCGCTGTACGTCGCGTTGAGCGGGTTGGTGGCGTCGACGACGGGTACGCCGGTCACCGCGTCGCGGATCTCGGCGGCGACGGACGCGACGGCGCTGTGCGGCACTGCAAGCACGACGAGCTCGGCGCCTGCGGTCGCGGAGACGTTGTCGGACGCCGCGACGGCTCCAGTCTCGGCGGCGACGGCGGCGGCCTTGTCGGCAGAGGCGGCGGCGATGGTGACGGTGTGGCCGGCGGCGACTGCGGAGCGGGCGAGCGCGGAGCCGACGTTGCCGGCGCCGATGACGGTGATCTTCATGGCGGGGACCTTTCCAGGATGTAGTTGATGCTTCAATGAGTAGAGTGCTCGCATATCTCTGACTTGTCAACTAATGATTGGTAAGATGTCTCCCATGAGCCCCACGAAAGCTGTCGACGACCCGGTGCTGGCTACCTTCGGCCGCCTGCTCGAGGCCGCGAACCGCCTCGAGCGCGACCTCGGCGCGCGCATGGAGACCGAGAGCGACCTGCCGCACAGCTGGTTCGAGGTGCTGCTGCGCCTGGTGCACTCGCCGGAGGGCCGGATGAGCATGGGATCTCTGGCCGAGGAGGTCACGCTGACCACCGGGGGCGTCACCCGGCTGCTCGACCGCATGACCTCAGCGGGCCTCGTCGACCGGGCGCCCTGCGCCTCCGACCGGCGCGTCACCTGGGCGGTGATCACGCCCGAAGGTCGCCGCCGCGTCGAGCGTGCGGCCCGGGCCCACCGCGCCGCCCTGAGGGACACCTTCGGCAGCTTCAGCGTCACCGACCTGCGGCGGCTCGACGCCCTGCTCGACCGGCTTCGCTGAGCGACGAGTGACCCGTCCGTGCTGCGGCCAGCGGGTCGGTACGACGATCCTGACGCCACGTTTGCACGATCCGACGGGTGCACGTCGACCGGCCGTGGTACCAAGCAGTGTCCCTCCATCGACGAAGGTGTCCTCATGCCCGAGCCCGTCCTGACCGGTGACCTCGCCGTCCAGCTCGCCCGTGTCGGCACCGCGCTCGACACGCTGCTCGAGGGCGGTCACGGTGACGCCGTCGACCGACGGCACGAGTGGACGGCCGCGCTGGCGGGATCCCTTCCCGCAGAGGGGATCGGCGCTGACGCCGTCGTCGCGGAGCTCACCGGGGTCGTGATCCCCAACGGCACCCGGCTGATCGAACCCGGCTTCTGGGGCTGGATCACGTGCGCGCCCACGACCGTGCCCGTGCTCGCCGAGGTCGCCGGCTCCGTGGCGTCAGGCCAGCGCTACACGATCACCGCGTTCAACCACCTCGAGGAGCTCTCCCTGGAGTGGCTGGCCGAGCTCTGCGGTCTCGCGCCGCACATGCTGGGCGTCTACTCCAGCGGCGGCTCGACGGCGAACCTGGTGGCTCTCGGCGCAGCGCGGCAGTGGGCGTTCGAGCAGATCGGCATCGACGTGGCGGCCGACGGAACACGGGGCACTGAGGTCGCCGTGTACGCCTCCGCCGAGACCCATCACACGATCCAGCGCGCGGCCGGGGTGCTCGGGATCGGACGGTCGAACGTCCGCATGATCGGCACCGACGACCGGCAGCGGATGCGCCCGGACCTGCTGCGCGACGCGATCGCCCGCGACCTCGCCGACGGTGTCCTGCCGATTGCTGTCGTGGCCACCGCGGGCACCACCAACACCGGCGCGATCGACCCGATCCGCGAGCTCGGCCAGATCGCCGTCGAGGCTGGCGTCTGGTTCCACGTCGACGGCGCCTACGGACTCCCGGGAATCCTCGACGAGCGGGTCGCGCCGCTCTACGACGGCCTCGAGCTCGCGGACTCCGCGATCGTCGACCCGCACAAGTGGCTCAATGCCCCGGTCGGCGTGGCGGCGACCTTCGTGCGCGACCGAATGATCCTGCACCGTGCCTTCACCCAGGAGCCGGCGGCGTACCTCGAGTCGGTGCAGTCCGACCACGACGTCATCGCGACCTCGCTCGACGACATGGGCATCCACTACTCCGAGTTCGGGATCGAGCTCTCGGCACCTGCTCGGGGCGTCGTGGTCTGGAGCATCCTGCGCGAGCTCGGCCGCGACGGGGTGGCCGCCCGGATCCGGTCCGACGACGACTTTGCGCGCACCGTCGCCGACCAGGTACGTGCTCAGCCGAATCTCGAGCTGCTCACCGAGCCGGTCCTGTCGATCCTCTGCTTCCGGTACGCCGCCGACGGCATCGACGACCTGGACGTGTTCAACGACGCGCTGCTGCGCCGGTTGCAGCGTGAGACGCCGTACCTGCCCAGCTCGACCCGCGTCGGGGGCGCCTACGCGATCCGGCCCTGCTTCATCAATGCCCGCACCACGCCCGAGCTCGTCGACGGCTTCGTCGCCACGGTCGTCGCCCTGGGCGACGAGCTCCGAGCGACCCTCCTCGGCGGACCCTGACCGTCGCGGGCTCGCGCTTCGCAGCGCATGCGTCGGGTCTCGCCCCTAGGGTGCGGGACATGGCTGATCTGCTGCTCGGCGGGCGCATCGACCCTGCCACCGGTGACCGCACGCCCGAGACCGCGACGATCACGACGGCCGACCTGACGACACACGGCGTCATCGTCGGCATGACCGGCTCGGGCAAGACCGGGCTCGGCGTCGTGGTGATCGAGGAGTGCCTCGCGGCCGGAGTGCCCACGATCCTCATCGACCCCAAGGGCGATCTCACCAACCTCTGCCTGATCTTTCCGGAGCTGCGCGGCACGGACTTCCGCCCGTGGGTCAACGACAGCGACGCGCAGAAGGCAGGCCTCGACCGCGATGCCTTCGCCGAGCAGCAAGCGGGCGCATGGAAGGACGGCCTCGGTGGCTGGGGGATCACCTCCGAGCGGCTCGCCGAGCTCCGCTCGAAGGTCGAGTTCACCATCTACACGCCTGGCTCGTCCGCAGGTCGCCCGGTCAACATCGTCGGCGACCTCACCGCACCGCCGGTGGACACCGACCCCGAGGTCGTGAGCGACGAGATCGACGGATACGTCACCAGCGTCCTCGGCATGCTCGGCATCTCCGGCGACCCGCTCTCCTCGCGCGAGCACATCCTGCTCGCCAACCTGATCCAGAACGCGTGGTCCAAGGGGCAGAGCCTCGACCTCGGCACGCTGCTCGCGCAGGTGCAGCAGCCGCCCATGCGCAAGCTCGGCGTGCTGGAGCTCGACGTCTTCTTCCCACCGACCGACCGCATGGCTTTCGCCATGAGGCTCAACGGGTTGCTGGCTTCTCCCTCGTTCGCAACCTGGCTCACCGGTGACCCGATCGACATCGACGCGATGCTGCGCTCGCCCGAGGGCAAGCCGCGCTGCGCCATCATCTCGACGGCGCACCTCTCCGACGAGCAGCGGCAGTCGGTCACCTCGCTGGTGCTCGCCAAGCTCGTCACCTGGATGCGCCGCCAGAGCGGCACCAGCGACCTGCGCGCACTGCTCTACATGGACGAGGTCGCGGGCTACCTCCCGCCGACGGCCAACCCGCCGACGAAGAAGCCGATCATGCTGCTCCTCAAGCAGGCGCGTGCCTTCGGCCTCGGAGTCGTGCTCTCCACCCAGAATCCCGTCGACATCGACTACAAGGCGCTGTCGAACGCCGGCACCTGGCTCATCGGCCGGCTGCAGACCGAGCAGGACAAGGCACGGCTGGTCGACGGCCTCTCGAGTGCGTCGGGCGGAGTCGACGTGAGCGTCGTGAGCGACACGATCGGCAGCCTCGCCAAGCGGCAGTTCCTCCTCAAGCGCGTCGGCAAGGACGTGCCCGAGGTGCTGACCACGCGCTGGGCGATGAGCTACCTGCGCGGGCCGCTGACCCGCGACCAGATCGGCGTGGCCATGGCGGTCGGTACGCCGGTGACGGTCCCGTCCGTCGCAGCCGAGACCGCTCCTACCGCCGCACCCGTGGCCGCACCAGCCGCCGCAGCTCCTCCCGGCGCAGCGCCGCCAGCGGCACCCGCGCCGACGCTCACCGCAACGCCCTCGCCCGCGTCGGTCGGGGCACCGGCTCCGCCGGTCGTCGGCGCGTCCGTCGCGCCCGCGACGGCCGGCGCGGACGAGTCGCCCGTGATGCCCGCGATCGCGGCCGGTATCCCGATCTCGTTCGTCGACCCGGCAGCGCCGTGGCTCCCGAGCGTGGGCGGCGTACCCGGCGGTCAGCATCTGCGTGCGGCCGCGGTCGCCCGGGTCGACCTCACCTTCGACGAGGGCAGCGCCGTGGTCTCGACCGAGGAGTTCGAGGCGATCCTCCTGCCGCTCTCCCAGGTGCCCGACCCGCGGCTCTTCGTCGCTGTCGACTACGACGACCGCGACTTCGTCCCGGCTGCTCCCGGTGGCGTCGTCTACGGGCTCGTGCCGCCCGAGGCCAGGAGCAAGGCGTACTGGACCGGGATGCAGAAGCAGCTGGTGGCCGAGCTCGTCCGGGCTCGGCGGACCGAGGTCATGGTCAACACCGACCTCAAGGCGATGCAACGACCGGGCGAGACGCGCGAGCAGTTCGTCGCACGTTGCCACACCCTCGTCGACACCGCGGCCGACAAGGCGATGACGGCGCTGCGCTCGAAGTACGAGTCGAAGCTCATCACCGCGAGGGCGAGAGCGAGCGACGCACAGATCAACGCCCAGGTGCTCGAGCAGGAGTACGACGCGAACTACGGCCTGGCAGCGACCGGCATCTCGGTGCTCGGCAGCCTGCTCGGTGGGCGCCGCAGCCGCTCGTCGATGGCGGCCGATGCACGCCGCCAGTCCGCGGCGAACGCGAGATCGGGTACGGCGGCGCACAAGGCGGCGCTCGCGAGCCAGGCGGTGGTGGCGCTCGAGCAGGAGCTCAACGACGAGATCGTGTCCCTCGACGACGAGTGGAACGCCAAGGCGGAGAACGTCACCACGACGTCGATCCCGCTGGAGAAGGCCGACGTGACGGTGCGCGACTTCCGCGTGGTCTGGATCCCGGTCGCCTGAGCCGACCGAAGGACCCGGTGACCCGGTGAGTCAGGCGGTCAGCTCGTCGTGGGCGACGGGCTCGGGGACGCGCTGCCCGTGGGCTTGGAGCTCGGCGTCGGCGCGACGCAACCGACACCGGACTGCGTCGGCACCGGCTTGGCGAGGTTGGCGTCGACGGCCTTCTGCGGCGTCACCGCGACGAACTTCAGACCGGTGACGACATCGACCGTGGCGTCGGTGCGCTGGTCGAGCACGAGCGATGCGCCGGGGACGTAGTAGGCCATGAGCTCTGCGTTGGCCTGACCCGCGGAGCCGTGCCGGATCTCACCGACCGTGGCGAGGGTCTTCCCGAGCGGGTCGTTGGCCACCCGACCGAGCACGAAGCCGCGCACCTTGAGCTCGGCGGCGGTCTTCTTCGCGAGGCCCGCACGATCGGTGGCGTTGTAGACGTTGGTGGTGACCGTGCCCGGCTTGGGCAGCACCAGACCGGGCCGCACGGTCGTCGTGACGCACGGGGAAGCGCTCGGACCGGCGGAGTCGGTGGGCGGCGTCCCGCGCAGCATCCGCACGGCACCGAAAGCCGCGCCGAAGAGCACGGCCATCATGAGCAGGACGATCGCCGCCGTGGCGACCGGATGACGCTTGCGGGGGCCGTCGCCGCTGGGCCCGAGGACGCTGCTGGTGATCATGCTCATCGGCTCGCCCCGGTCTCCTTCTCGGCGATCCGACGTAGCGACGCCGGGTCGTCGAGGTCGAGCACGCGCGCGTGCAGCACCGGGCGCCCGTGCAACGCGGTGCGCAGTGCGCGGTGCAGGCCGTCCTCGAGGTAGAGCACACCGCGCCACTGCACGACGTGGGCGAACAGGTCACCGTAGAAGGTCGACTGCTCGTCGAGCAGCGCCTCGAGGTCGAGGGTGCGCTTGGTGGTGACCAGCTCGGTGAGTCGCACCTGCCGGGGCGGCACCGACGACCAGTCGGCCGGTCCGCACCCGTGCTCGGGGTACGGCCGCCCGTCACCGACCGCCTTGAAGATCACCCGTCGAGTCTAGTTGCGCCACCCGCGCCGACCCGGCAGCGCCGCGACCCTCCCCCGAACGGCCGAGGCACGTCGTGCGCGAGGCCCCAGAACGACAGTGACCCCCCGCATACCCGTCAGAGCCCGCTTACCCTTGCTGCCTTCCGGCCCTGGGGGAGTTCACGGGATGACGCCACACGGGGGGTCGAGCAGCAGTCTACGACGCGCCCTCGCGCACCCGGGACCGACCATGATTTCGGCGTACGCCGCCTTCGCCCGTATCCTCCTCGACGGAGGATTCGCCTAGTGGCCTAGGGCGCACGCTTGGAAAGCGTGTTGGGGGAAACCCCTCAGGGGTTCGAATCCCCTATCCTCCGCCAGATCTGCCGCAGGTCGGAGCTCCGGCGTCGGCCCGCTGAGCTGCCTCCGGGCCAGCCACTGCGGCGCGGCCCAACCGCCGTCCACGACCTCTCCTCCGCTGGAGGTCGGGGCCGTCAGGGTGGGCGGCTAGGGTGCTCGCGTGTCGTTGGCCCTGTACCGCACCTACCGCCCGGGGCGGCTCTCCGACGTCATCGGTCAGGAGCACGTGACCGTGCCGCTGGCCCGGGCGATCGACACCGGCCGGGCGCACCACGCCTACCTGTTCACCGGCCCCCGCGGCTGCGGCAAGACCTCCACCGCGCGGATCCTGGCCCGCTCCCTCAACTGCGCGCAGGGCCCCACGTCCGACCCCTGCGGGGAGTGCGCGAGCTGCCAGGACCTCGCCCCGAACGGCCCGGGCTCGATCGACGTCGTCGAGATGGACGCCGCGAGCCACCGCGGCATCGACGACGCGCGCGAGCTCCGCGAGAAGGCGATGTACGCCCCAGCAGCGAGTCGCTACAGGGTCTACATCATCGACGAAGCGCACATGCTCACGACCGAGGCCGCCAACGCGCTGCTCAAGCTCATCGAGGAGCCGCCGGCGCATCTGAAGTTCGTCTTCGCGACGACCGAGCCCGACAAGATCCTGGCGACGATCCGCTCCCGCACGCACCACTACCCGTATCGCCTCGTCACGGCCCGTCGGCTTCAGGAGCACCTGGCCTGGATCTGCGAGCAGGAGGGGGTGCCGGCGCAACCCGAGGCGCTGGCGCTGGTGGCCCGCGCCGGCGCCGGCTCGGTGCGCGACGCGCTCTCGATCCTCGGGCAGCTCGTGGCCGGTTCCGGCCCCGAGGGCCTCGCGTACGCCGATGCCGTCGCCCAGCTCGGCTTCACTGACGCCTCGCTGCTCGACGAGGTCGTCGACGCGCTCGCCGCCACCGATGGCGCGACCCTGTTCGACGTGGTCGACCGGGTGGTCGAGGCGGGCCACGACCCCCGTCGCTTTGCGGCCGACCTGCTGGAGCGGCTGCGCGACCTCGTCGTCCTGCACGAGGTGCCCGACGCGGTCGAGGGTGGGCTCATCGACGCACCCGACGCCCAGATCGCGACGATGCGTGAGCAGACCACCCGGCTCGGGATCGCCCAGCTCTCCCGCGCTGCGGACCTCGTCAACACCGGGCTCTCCGAGCTCAAGGGCGCGACGGCGCCCCGACTGCAGCTCGAGCTGCTCTGCGCGCGCCTGCTCCTGCCCGCGGCCGACGACTCCGACGCTGGTCTCGCCGCCCGCCTCGAGCGGCTCGAGCACCGGGTGACCTACCTCGGCGACGCCCCCTCGGGTCCGCCGGCTCCGGCCCGACGGCAGGCGCCGTCCCCGGCTGCGCCGGCCGTGGTCGCCGTCGCGGCTGACGAGCACGCGCCTGCCATCCCGGCGCCGAGCATCCCTGCGCCGAGCATCCCGGCACCCGCGATCCCCGCGCCGAGCATCCCCGGGCCGACGCCGACGGCGGCGTCCACGGAGCCGCCCGTGCGCCCCGTCGCGACCACCACGCCCGCTGCTGCGGCGCCGTCCGTGGGTGGTCCGCCCGCCCCGCCGCGACTCTCGAGCGTCGCCCCGACGACGGTCGCCGACCCCGCTCGCGGCTCGGACGCGGCGTCACCGGCTCCCGACGTACCCGCGGGACCCGCACCCGACCGGATCGTGGGGCCTTCGGCGGCACCGACCCCGGTGCCCACCGCCCCGGCGCCTGTCTCGCCCGCGACGGCGGACTCGATCGGGTCGAGCGGAGACGCCACGACCTCGACGGACGTGGCCCCCGCGACGGCGGACGCCATCGGGTCGAGCGGAGCCGCCGAGGCCTCGACGCACGCGGTCGACCTCGGTGCCGCGGCGCAGCTGTGGCCGGCGGTGCTCGAGGCACTCAAGTCGGCGAGCCGGGTTGCGCACACGCTCGCCGAGGGGGCGGTGCCGGTGAGCCGCACCGCGACCACGCTCGTGCTCGCGCACCCGGACAAGGTGCGGCTGGCGATCCTGCGCGGCAACAAGGGCCATCTCGAGCTGCTGCGCCTCGCCGTGCTCGACGTGCTGCGACTCGATGTCGAGCTCGATC
>JANMMN010000292.1:0-1573 GCA_031373405.1 Actinomycetes bacterium | reverse complement strand
GTCGCGGATGTGTGTGGCTCAGGTTGTCTGGGCCCATGTGCGCAGTGTGTTGGCGACGGCGGCTGCGTCGGGCATGGCTGCGATCTCCTCTGCACATCTACGGCTCGCCATTGCGTAGGTCTCGTCGAGAAGGGCGCGCCGTACGGCTGCGACAAGGTTGGCCGGGCTCAGCGTTCCAGGTCGAAGCGTGATGGCCGTGCCGGCCTGCTCGCACATGGCGGCGTGCTCATAGTTATCAGCCCCTTGGGGAAGGATTACCTGCGGTACGCCATGGGCCAACGCGCCGAACATCGTGCCCGCTCCGCCGTGGTGCACGATCACGGCGCACGATGGGAGTAGCTCGGCCTGCGCGATGAACCGTTCAACCCGGGCGTTCTCGGGAAACGGCGCCAGCTCCGCCGGGTCCACATCGTGTCCGACGGTCATCACCACGTCCACGGGCTCGTCGGCAAGCGCAGCCAGCACAAGCCGGAAAAGATCGAGGTTCGCGTTGAACAGCGTCCCGAACGTCACGTAGACCAGGGGCCGCGAGGTGGCCACTCGTGGTCGCATGGGCAGTGGCACCGGGCGCAGGCGCAACGAGTCGCCGGTCGGCACCTGTGCCGTCTCGAGCATCGGTGGGCAGATCTCGACGGTGAGGTGGCGGTACATCCCAGCCCACCCGGGCACGTCAAGGCCGAACGACTGCCAGATCTGCGACACGGCGTCGTTCGCGTGTTCGACGGCTTCGCGCGGCGGCAACGGTCCGAACATGTGAGCGACACTGCGAACGCCGAGGAGCTCGGCGGCCAACGGTCCGGCGAGCGCAAACGCTTCGAACAGCACGAGGTCGGGCCCGAACGCCTGTCCGTGAAGCAGGACGTCGTCGATCATCTCGTCGACCCCCACCTCGGCGAAGGCTCGAGGGAGGAAATAGTGCAAGATCCGCTCGGGCGCGAGCCCGCCGCCAGGGTTGCCGCGCGTACGCGCTGCGAGGCGCCCCATCCAGTCAGCCTGGCTTTGTCCGGCCAAGGCGAACTGCGCGCCGGACTTCTCGATGATGGGCGCCGCCTCCTGCCCGGACACGACCAACACGTCATCACCACCCGCCAACAACGCCCTGATGATCGGCACGAGCGGTGTCACGTGGCCCGCGCCGGGTGTCGAAACCACAAGGACTCTCACGACGGGAAACCTACCGTTATCCGCGTGTCAGGTCCTGATCGGCAAGAAGACAGCGCGTCGGGTCATCAGGGGTGATCACCCGCTCTCAGCGCCGTTTCTCCGTCGGTCAACGATCTGCACGGCTCTTAGGCCCGCCCGCATCGTCACGCATCAGCCGACGTCGTCCAGGTCGAGGCTGGGACCTGCGCTCCCGACGCAATACGCAGAGCGAAACCCGTCACGCACCTCCCCTGCTGTCGACGGTCAAGGTCACTGTCGCGACCCCGTCGGTCGAGCACTGCATACCGCCGGAAGTGGGTGGGTCGAGCCGAGCCTTGTTGCGAGCGTTATCGCGTGCCAGTTCGGCACTTCTGGCTCGTCCGCGCCCGGCTTGGGAGACGCTCACCCGGCGGGGCGAACGGTTTGGGCA
>JANMMN010000336.1:0-6770 GCA_031373405.1 Actinomycetes bacterium | reverse complement strand
CCCCACGGATCGGGGGTGCCGGCGAGGAACGCCTTGGCCTCGGCATCAGAGAGCACATAGCGCCAGAGAAGCTCGGCGGAGTCCAAGAGGCCCGCAGTGACGAGCATGCGACCGAATCCTCGGTAGATCGGAATGTAGCCGCCCGGGCGGACGTCGGGGTTGAGGGCGAGGAAGTCGGGATCGGTGGTGGGGTCGAACGGGTTCTTGGCCACGTTGGTGGCCGAACCAAATGAGAGGTCAAACCGGTAGCTCTGGGTGAGCAGCTTGGCCACGAGGCGCGGGGTCAACTTGATGTCGGTGATTCGCGACCCTGCCTTGGCCCTGACCGCCTCGGGCAGCGCGTCAGGGTCGATCGGACGGCCGTTCGGGCCGAGGGCGGGCATCGGCACGTCAACGTTGGCCGCGATCGCCAGACCGGAGACGGCGACGGGGGCGTAGACCGCGCCAGGAACCACTGACGCTCGGCTGATGAAGACCAGGTCCGGCACGTCCGACGTCAAGATGCTTCGTGCCTTGTCGTCGCTGAGGCTGGTGAAGCCGAAGTTGCGATCACCGGTGCCGCAGAGCACCGGCTGCCAGGAAGTGATCGCCTCGGTGACGTAGTCCGACCCGATGGTCGGGGTCTCGGGGCGACCGAGCGAGCACGAGCCACCCACGGCGCGGAACTTCAGCGGCACGACGATGCGGTTGGCCCAGTTGCTGGTGGAGAGCGGTGAGCTGCTGAGGGCGTCGGACGTGCTGGTGCCTACGGTCGCCCCGTTGACCTCGGTGAGGTTGCGCGGCACGACGACGAGGAAGCAGTCCGGCGCACGACCGTTGATGACCTGACCGCATCCGAGCCCGGGTGCCTCGAGGCCGGTCTGCAGCTCGAACAACGTGCCGCCGGTCCGGTCCGAGGCCGTGGTCGCGATGGGGATCTCGTTGGTGGACGCCGCGTCGAAGAACTGGCTGCGGCGCTGTGTCTCCCGCGTGCCGTCGATCGCGATGAAGTGCGTGTAGCGCAGCGTGAGGTCGCCGGGCGGTCGGTTGTAGACCGTCTCGTTCGGGTCGATCACCGACTGGGTCATCTGCCGCGAGGCCATGTTGCCGGCCGCGTTCGGCACGTCGACGAACCCCCCGAACTGACACTGCTCGCGGGTGGGCTGCTGACCCGGCTCGGCCCAGCACTGCATGAGCTGCATGGCGTTGCCCAGGACGAGGCCGGATGCCGTGGCGACCGTGGGAGGGGCACCGGTCCACGACACCGTGACGGACTGGTTGATCAGGTCGACCGTGTTGGCCACCGTCACCTCGACCGACGCAAAGTCGCCGGCACCCTTGACTGTGAGCGGCGTGCCGCCGGTGACCGCGGCACTCGCCTCCGTGCTTGCCCCGATGGAGCCGGTGAGCACGGCCGGACCGAGCGCCAGGACGAGCACCATTCCCGCGAGGGTGCGCATACGGCGTGGCCGCGCCGCCGGGACGAGGTGCTTCACGAATTGCCTCGCAGGAGGCGCGCGAGCAGCGGCGGGGCGACGACGACGCCGATGAGGAGTGCGGCCGCGAGTCCGATCAGCACGGCGGTGTTGCCCGCACCGGCGGAGACGGAAGTGACGACGGGGACGGCGGCGACCGTGACCGCCTCGCCGCCCTCCGTGCCTGTGCCGGTGTCCGTGCCCGGGTCGACCGTCTGGCCTGTCTCCGGGTCGACGACCGGTGCACCCGAGGCGGTCCCGCCGGTCGTGGTGGGCGTCCCGCCCGTTGTCGTGCCGTTGCCCGTCGTGGTGGTGGTCGTGCCCGTCGTCGTGGGCTTCGTTCCGGTGGGGGTCGTGGTCGTTGGCTTGGAGCCGGTCACGGTCGTGGGCTTCGTGCCGGTCCCGGAGGAACCACCTCCCGACCCGGAGCCCCCGGTGGTGCTTCCCTCCTTCGAGGTGCCGCACTGCAGCGGACCTGCGGCGTCACACGCGGGAGGCTTGGGGGCTGTGGCCGCGAGGGTGTTGGTGCCGTCGGCGGAGAAGGTCGGATTGTTGCACTTCTTGATGTCGATGGACTCGACCTGCACACCGGGGATCTTCCGCACCTGCGCGAGGCCGGCCTGCACCAGGTTGATGGGCAGCGGCGAGAACCCGAGGCGGGGGGCCTGCTGCTGGCCTTCGCAGAGGAAGTAGTAGGCGAAGGCACCGAGCGCGTTGCCCTTGGCGGTGGAGAAGGTTCCCTCCACCGCGGTCGGCACCACCATGTAGCTGTAGCTCGACAACGGATAGGCACGAACATCGGGGTGACGGTAGACGCCGGTGAGGTTCTGGGTGAGGTACTGCGGCGAGGCCGGGTTGTCGTTGATCGTCGCCTTGAGCAGCCCGACGGCAACGTTCTCCGGGGTGGGCAGCACGTAGAAGCCGGCCTTGTTGAGGATCTTCGCCACCGGGAACCCCGCGTTGATCGCGTAGGAGTACTCGACGTAGGTGATCGTGCCTTCGTTCTGCTGCTGGGAGACATACCCGGAGACGCCGAGCGAGCCCGCCTGCGCAGTGAAGCCCTTGCCGGACACCACCGGGAAGATCGACGTCGTGCCGCACGGGGTCGGGCGGCCGGCGGCGGCGCAGTAGGCGTCCCACGTGCCGGCGTACTCCGAGGCCATGAAGGTCGTGAACTGGGCCGTGGTGCCCGAGCCGTCGCCGCGCACCACCGGCACGATCCGGCGGGCCGGCAGTGCGAGGCCAGGGTTCTCGGACTTGATCGCAGGGTCGGCCCAGCTGGTGATGCCGCCGGTGAAGATCTTCGTCAGGGTCTCGCCGGACAGGCGCAGCGAGGTGACCCGCTGCGTGCCGATCTTCAGGTTGTACATGATCGACGTGCCACCGGCCACGATCGGCAGATAGGCGTACTTGCGCGCCGGAGGGGCGTCGATGACGCCGGAGTCCTTGAGGCCGTAGGGGATCTCGGAGACCGCGAAGTCGACCGTGCCGTTGCGGAACTGGTTGCGGCCGTCGGACGACCCGGTGCCGGCGTAGTTCACGCGCAGGCCGTACTGGTTGACGTTCTTGCGCCACTGGTCGATCGCGTTCTGACTCCAGGTCGAGCCTGCACCCGAGACCGGGACGTAGCTCTCCGCCGAGGCCGGGGAGGCTGCGAGACCGATGATCACACTGGTGCCCGCGAACGCTGTTGCCGTCAGCGCTGCCGTGACCCTCGCCCGACGCCCTGAGGAGCCCCGACGAATCCTGCTCACGTGAACCCCTGTTCTCAGCGCCCGGGATGCTCCCTGACGACGGTTACTCAATCGATGTGTCATGTCGTGACTCCCCCGAGTGGGTTACCAGGAGGTGAAGTCGGTGCAACCGGTTGCTCCGAGGTGCCCTGCATCCGCTCGGCGTCCCGCTTGGACGCCCGGGCGCGCCGCTTGAGCTGACGCGACGAGAGCTGTCCGGCGCCTCGGCCGCCGATGAGGCGGGCGATCACGAAGAGGACGAGCACGATGGTGAGCAGCACCGCGGTCGCCGCGAAGCCGCGCAGCTTGAACGTCTCCTCGGAGGACTTGATGAAGTTGAACGCGGCCAGCGGCAGGCTGACCATCGGCCCCGTCGTCGGGTTGACGTTGAGCGACTGGGTGAAGCCGGCGGTCAGGAGGATCGGTGAGGTCTCGCCGACACCGCGAGCGGTGCCGAGGATCACCGCCGTCATCAGGCCCGAGCGCGACGTGGGCAGGACCACGTGCCACACCGTGCGCAGCTGGCTGGCGCCGAGGGCGTAGGACGCCTCCTTGAGGTTTCCGGCTACGAGCCGGACCACCACGTCGGCTGCGCGGATGATGATCGGCAGCATCATCACGCTGATCGCCAGAGCCGCAGCGAGCCCGGACTTGTCGAAGCCGAGGATGAGGATGAACGTCGCGAGGATGAACAGGCCCGCGATGATCGAGGGCAGCGCGGTCATCGCCTCGACCACGATCCGGACGAAGCGCGAGAACCGCCCGGGCATCTCGTTGAGGTAGACGGCAGTCGCGATCCCCAGCGGGATCACCAGCACCAGGGCGATCGAGATCATGATCAGCGTGCCGACGATGGCGTGGAGGATGCCACCCTGGCTCAACGGGTCGAGGGGTCCGGCGTTGGACATGTCCTCGGAGTAGAAGTTCAGGTAGCGCAAGGCTTCGAGGCCGCCGAGATAGATGTAGGTCACGATGTAGACGAGAGCACCGAGCAGGGTGAAGGCCAGCGAGGCCACCGAAACCGAGATCAGACGATCGACGACCGTGGTCGCATCCTCGTCCTGCCACACCACGAGCGAGTAGAGGCCGAGGAAGACCACGTAGGCGATCAGGACGAAGCCGATGAGCCCGTCGAACGGTGCGATGAACTGGAACAGCGCCGTGGTCAGCGCCAGGGAACCGATCCCGGCACCGAGCAGCTGAAGCAGGTCGGTCGAGCGCACCCTGGCGATCCGGCGCCTTCCCGTGACAGGCATGTTCTCGGCCTGGCGCATGACCACCGTGGTCGTGCCGCGTGCGGGTGCGTCGGAGCGCGCCGACGCCTCCGCGCCCGGACCCGTGGGGCGCCCGATGTAGGGGGTGTCCCGGACCCGGTCGACGGTGACCTGGGGTTCGTCCATCTCGATGCTCATCAGGCCTCCGTACCGGCACCGGAGCGGCTGCGCGCCACGACAGCACCCGCGGCGAAGTTGATGATCAGGGTGAGGATGAACAGCGAGAGTCCGGCCGCCATCAACGCCGAGGTGCCGAACTGCGTGGCCTCGCCGTACCGCAGGGCGATGAGCGCGGAGACGGTGCTGCCACCGTTCTCGAGGATCCGCGGCTGGATCTCGAAGAGCGGCGAGAGGATCAGGTAGACCGCGATGGTCTCGCCGAGCGCCCGGCCGAGACCGAGCATCGTGCCGCCGATGATGCCGCCGCGTCCGAACGGCAGGACGACCGAGCGGATCATGCCCCACTTGGTGGCGCCGAGGGCATAGGCGCCCTCCCGCTCACCCGGCGGAGCCTGGGTGAAGACCTCGCGCATCACCGAGGTGGCGATCGGGGTGACCATGAGGGCCACGACGATCCCCGCGATGAAGGTGCTCGAGGTGAAGACGGTGGTCGGCGCGAGCGGGTCGGTCGGATCGGCACCCTTGACCTGGAAGAACGGGATCCAGCCCAGGTACGTCGAGACCCACCGGGACAGCCCGACGATCTGGTACTGCAGCAGGAGGAAGCCCCAGATCCCGAAGACCAGGCTCGGGACGGCGGCCATGAGATCGACGAGGGTGACGAGGGTGCGCTTGATCTTGACCGGTGCGTACTCGGAGATGAACAGCGCGGTTCCGAGTGAGAGGGGGAAGGCGAAGAAGATCGCGACCATCGCCACGAGGACGGATCCGGTCAACAGCGCCGCGATGCCGAACCGGCCCTGACCGGCGTCGGGGTCCCACGACGCCGTGGTGATGAAGCTCCACCCGGCCACCTGAAGGGCCTGCAACGCACGGAAGGCGAGGAATACGCCGACCAGCACCATGACGCCCAGCACCACGATGCCGCTGATGCGAAGGATTCCGCGGAACACGCGGTCGGCGGGGGCGACCTCGTGGGCAAGATCGCGGTGAGGGGTCTCGACGACCAGCTCGGTCTTCTCCACGACTTCGGTCACCGCGACCATGTCGGTGCTCACGAGCTCACCTCGTCCCAGGTTGGTGCGCACACGACGTGCGTGCCCGTCACGTCGTCACTCCAGCCCATCGCGGGTGGCCGTGCAGCACAGCACTCGGTGCGACCGCGAGGAACTGGCCCAGGTTGTAGCGGCACTCCCGCTCGCGCTGGAAGGACCGGCTCGAGCTCGCGATCGGCTGGCCCTCGATGAGGAGGCGCCACTGCCATCGGCCGCTGCTCGGGGTCGCCTCGATCGACGGGACGAGCTCGGTGAACTGGTTCAGCACGTCCTCGACTGCTGCGTGCGCCTCGTCCATGCCCGCGAAACGGTCGGTGCTGCGGCCCAGCTCGTAGTTGTTGGCACCGAGCAGCCGCCACATGACCGAGCCGTCGAGGGGGGCAGGGTCGCCGTCCCCCTGACGGGGGAGCACGCGCGCAGCCGGCAGCAGCTGGAATCGCGGCGTCGACACTGGAGTGGGCCTTCCTGCTTCCAGGTCGACGGGGACGACCTGACCAGAACGAAGCAACAGGGGCGGGGATGCCGGGTCGCCACGGCTCGGTGAACGCCGGACGTGGCGTAGGTGAACGATCAACCTCGGCCGCGAACGAGGCCCCGCGACCCCCGTACTGCTGCGCCGCCGTGTGGGTGACGCTGGCTCGTCGTGACCCCTTCGGCCCAGTGAGTCCGCACGCTGGGGGCCGAAAACCCCCCTACAACAGCCGCAGGAGACCCGTCCCCGGCTGACGCGCGCAGGTGGGAGCGTCCATGGGCCACGAGACCGCAACGCTGACTCGACGCGGCGTCCTCGCCGGGGGAGCGGCGATCGCCGCCATCGCCGTCACCGGGGTCACGACCGCTGCGCCCGCGAACGCCGCGCTGATCACCCCGTCCGGCACTGTCGTGATCAAGAAGGTGATGCAGCGCCGCGCGCTGAGGTGGACCTACAACGCACGGACCCGCATCACCACCGTGACGCGGTACAAGGCTGTCAACGTCGTCGCCCGTTTCGTGGGCACGAAGGTCTACCTGCGCAACGCCACCGGCACCTGGGTGCTCGTCCCCTACGTGTGGAGCCGGAAGACCGGGACTCTGGTCTACTCCCGTTACCTCCAGCTCGCGTGGGCCGCAGCAGCCAGGGCCGCGGCGGTGAAG
>JANMMN010000313.1:0-1648 GCA_031373405.1 Actinomycetes bacterium | reverse complement strand
GCCCCCTGCGCGAGCGCCTCGCCCCGCTCGTCGAGGAGGCGGCGGCGCGCTCCCGGGCAGCGCTGCACGACCTCACCGGTGAGCCGGCGCTGGCCGTCGCGGACCTCGTCGTACGCCACGGCTCGGTGCCGGCCCTGCGCGGCATCACCCTCGCGGCGGACCGCGGCGAGATCGTCGCCGTGATGGGACGCAACGGCGCCGGCAAGTCGACGCTGCTCGCCACGCTCGTCGGGCTGCACTCACCGCACGGCGGGACGGCGACCGTGGGGGGCGCCGTGGCCGCCCAGCTGCGCGGTCGGGACCTGATCGCGCGGGTCGGGCTGGTGCCCCAGGAGCCCACCCATCTGCTCGTCGCCGACACCGTCGGGGCAGAGTGCCGCGCGGCCGACCGCGACAGCGGAGTCGTCGCCGGCACCGCCCGTGCCCTGCTCGACCGGCTCGCCCCCGGCATCGACGACGCCAGCCATCCACGCGACCTGTCCGAGGGCCAGCGGCTCTCGCTCGCCCTGGCCGTGGTGCTCGCCGCCTCGCCCCCCGTCGTGCTGCTCGACGAACCGACCCGGGGACTCGACTACGCCGCGAAGAAGCGGCTGGTCGCCACCCTGCACGAGCTCGCCGCGGCCGGCCACTGCGTGCTGCTCGCGACGCACGACGTCGAGCTCGCGGCCGAGGTGGCGACCCGGGTCGTGGTCCTCGCCGACGGCGAGGTCGTCGCCGACGGCCCGGCCACCGACGTCGTCGTCGGTTCGCCGATGTTCGCGCCTCAGGTGAGCAAGGTCCTCGCACCGGCGCCGTGGCTCACCGTCGCCGAGGTCGCTGCTGCGCTCGAGACCGCGTCATGACGGCCGTCGTCGAGCACCGACCCCGGGTGGCCGCGCGCCGACCCTCGGCGGTACGCATCGGCCCGCGTACGGCGGTGGCGATCCTGCTCACGAGCGCCGTGGGCGTCATGGCCTTCGGGTGGCCGCTGCTCGCCGGACCTGACTCGATCCTCGTCGCCCACGCCACCGACGCGCCGTGGCTCTTCGCCGCGCTGCTGCCGCTCGTGCTGGCAGTCGTGCTCGCCGACGTGGCCGACGGCTCGCTCGACGCCAAGGGGGTGGCGCTGCTCGGCGTCCTCGCCGCGGCCGCCGCAGCCCTGCGGCCCTTCGGCAGCGGGCATGCCGGCTTCGAGCCGATGTGGATCGTGGTCGTCCTCGGCGGTCGCGCGCTCGGCCCCGGCTTCGGCTTCTGCCTCGGCGCGATCGGGATGTTCTCCTCCGCACTCGTGACCGGCGGTGTCGGTCCGTGGCTGCCGTTCCAGATGCTCGGCGCGGCGTGGATCGGGCTCGGCGCCGGACTGCTGCCGCGGGCCACCGGACGGCGCGAGCTCGGGCTGCTCGCGGCGTACTCCGCGGTGGCCTGCGTGGCGTACGGCTTCCTGCTCAACCTGTGGTTCTGGCCGTTCCTCACCACCGACTCGGGGTTCCCGCCGGGGCTGTCCTACCTGCCGGGGGCGCCGGTCACGGAGAACCTGCAGCACTGGCTGCTCTTCAACCTCACGACGTCGCTCGGCTTCGACCTGCCGCGCGCGGCCCTCACGGTCGCGCTCGTCCTCGTGGCCGGCCGCCCCGTGCTCGTCGCGCTACGGCGGGCGTCACGACGCGCG
>JANMMN010000300.1:0-8126 GCA_031373405.1 Actinomycetes bacterium | reverse complement strand
GACGGATCGAGCGGGCCCGCGTCGTCGTCTTCGCGGGCGACCACGGCATCGCGCGCACGGCGGCCACCAGCGCCTACCCGCCCGAGGTCACCGCGCAGATGGTGCTCAACTTCGTGGCCGGCGGTGCCGCGGTCAACGTGCTGGCGCGGCAGACCGGCGCGAGCGTGCGCGTCGTCGACATGTCCGTCGACGTGGACTACGCCGACCTCGGCGCGGACGTGCCGGACGAGGTGGTGCGCGACCGGGTCCGTCGTTCGTCCGGATCGATCGACCGCGAGGACGCGCTCACCCGCGCCGAGGCGGAGGAGGCGTTCGCGACCGGCGTCCGCATCGCCGACCAGGAGGTCGACGCCGGTGCCGACCTGCTCATCCCGGGTGACATGGGCATCGGCAACACGACGCCGTCGGCGGTGATCGTGGGCCTGCTCACCGGCACCGACCCGGCCGAGGTCGTCGGGCGCGGCACCGGAATCGACGACGACACCTGGATGCGCAAGACGGCAGCAGTGCGCGACGCGATGCGCCGCGGCCGACCGTTCAAGGGCGACCCGATCGGCCTGCTGGCCACGGTCGGCGGGGCCGACATCGCCGCGATGACCGGGTTCCTCGTCGGCGCCGCTGCCCGCCGCACCCCGGTGCTCCTCGACGGTGTCGTGTCGAGCGCGGCTGCACTCGTCGCCCACCGCATCGCCTTCCGCTCGAAGGAGTGGTGGCAGGCCGGGCACCGCTCGACCGAGCCCGCGCAGCGTGCCGCCCTGGAGCGGCTCGCGCTCGACCCGATCGTCGACTTCTCCCTGCGGCTCGGCGAGGGCACGGGTGCGCTCGTCGCGCTGCCGGTGCTCGCCGCCGCGGGCGCGACGCTGCGCGAGATGGCGACCTTCGACGAGGCCGGCGTCTCCGACCGTCCGGCCTGAGGCATCGTGCCCGACTCCTGGCGGCTCGCGTTCGGCACTCTGACCGCGATCCGTGTCCCGGCACCCCGCGTGGTCGACCGCGGCGTCGCACGCGGGGCGATGCTGCTCGCGCCGGTGGTGGGACTCGTGCTCGGTGCTCTCGCCGTCGTCGTCCTGGACGGCGTACGCCTGGTGGCACCGGATTCGCGGCCCGCTGTCGGTGTCGACCTGCTTGCCGCCGCGCTGGCGGTGGGGGCGCTCGCCCTGCTGACCCGCGGGCTCCACCTCGACGGGCTCGCCGACACGGCCGACGGCCTGGGAGTGAAGGGAGTCGGCCCCGATGCCTCCTCGCGCCGCCTCGAGGTCATGCGCGCCCCGGACGTCGGTGCGTTCGGTGTCGCGACGACGGTGCTGGTGCTCCTGGTCGAGGTGGCGGCGCTCACCGTCTGCTCCACCGCCGGTGCTGGCACTGTCGGGCTTCTCGGTGCGATGGTGCTGAGCCGGCTGGCCGCCACGTGGTGCGCGACGCCGCTGCTCTCACCGGCGCGCACGGACGGGCTGGGCTCCGTCGTGTCGCGCACCGTGCCCGTCGCGGCGGCGCTGGCGGTCACCCTCCTGACGGCCGCTGGACTTGTCGTCCTGGGCTTGCTCGACGACGACGGTGGACCACGCCTCGCGCTGGCCCTGGTCGGTGCGGCCGCTCTCGGTCTCGGCGCGGCGGCGACGGTGGTGCTCCGCGCCGTACGTCGCTTCGGCGGGGTGACCGGTGACCTCATCGGAGCCGCGGTCGAGGTCAGCTTCGCGACGATGCTCGTCGTCGTCGCCCTCGCCGCCTGAGTGCGTCCACTGCGTGAGATGTCAGCGGTGCTTGTGGCCGATCTCACGGCCTCGGAGGCGGGATCGTGAACAAGGTCACGGCGACGCGTCGATTCGCCCCGCGCCCGCTCGGCAACGATGTCGGCATGACGACAACGACCACCGACGTGACTGACACTGCCGCTGCTGCTCTCGACGCGGCCTCGCCCGCCGAGAGCGCAACGCACGACCAGCACGACGCCGCCACCGCCGAGCAGTCCGTTCACGCGGCGCAGACGCTGGCTCACGCGACTGCACGCAGGGCCCGCCGCCAGGACAACGCCGCCTGGGCGTCGCTGGCGGTCGGCCTCCTCATCTGCCTGGTCACCTTCGGGTCTATCGCCTGGACCGACTCGGGCGCCTCGACCGGTAACGAGACCACCGCCCCGGCACAGGCCACCCGCTGACACCCCTGATCAGCTCGCGGCAAGTGCCCACGGGTAGCCGCCAGCTGATCAGTCTCGGCGGGGGGCCGACGGCGCCGGCTGAGCAGTACTGCTAGCGAGCGTCAGCGGGTCGAGCGGTCGACGAACGGCGGCGACGTGACGGCGAACCTCGACGGTCGGCCGCGAACGTCGACGAGCACCTCGTCGCCGACGGCCACCCCCGCAGCCGTGGAGACCAACGCCAACGCGATCCCGACCTTGAGCGTCGGGGAGAACGTCCCGCTCGTGACCTCGCCGATCGGTGCACCTGCCAGGTCGGTGACCGGCATGTGGGCGCGTGGGATGCCGCGCTCGAGCGCGACGAGCCCGACGGACCGGCGTACGGGGCCCTGCTCCTTCTCCGCGATCAGGGCGTCCCGACCGTGGAACGCCGGCTTCCCCCAGCCGACGGCCCAGCCGGCCCGCGCCTGCACCGGGCTGATCTCGGGCGAGAGGTCCTGGCCGTGCAGCGGGTAGCCCATCTCGGTGCGCAGCGTGTCGCGGGCACCGAGCCCGCACGGCAGGACCCCGCGCTGCTCCCCGTGGGCGAGCAGCGCGTCCCACACGCCGGTCGCGTCGTCCCACGGCACCACGAGCTCGTAGCCGTGCTCGCCGGTGTAACCGGTGCGGCACACGATGAGCGAGACCCCGTCGCGCTCGGCCCGTTCGAAGGCCATGTACTCCAGGTCGCTCGGCAGCCCCAGCAAGTCGAGCAGCGCGGCCGAGCGCGGACCCTGCACCGCGAGCACGGCATGCGCCCGGTGCTCATCGACGACGCTCACCCCGTCGGGCGCGGCCGCGGCGAGCACGCGGACGACCTCGGGTGTGTTCGCCGCGTTGGGGACGAGGAACACGTCCTCCGGTGAGCTCAGGTAGGCGATGAGGTCGTCGATGACACCGCCAGAGTCGTCGCAGAGCAGGGTGTACTGCGCCTTCCCGGGACCGATCCGGTCGAGGGCGTTGGTGAGGACCGAGTCGAGGAACGCCGCCGCCCCCGGGCCGGTTACGGAGGCCTTGCCCAGGTGCGACACGTCGAAGACGCCGACGCGTTCGCGCACCGCGGTGTGCTCGGCGACGACCCCCGAGTACTCGAGCGGCATCGACCAGCCACCGAAGTCGCCGAACTTGGCGCCGAGCGCCTCGTGCCGGTCGTGCAGCGGTGACTGGAGTGCGGCGCCGGGGTCGCTCATGAGCCAGAACCTACCGGTTGCAGCGGCACCGGCCACCCGGGTACGGGGTGGGTCGCCGGGCGAGGATCGGGGACTCGAGTCCCGACCGCGACAGGACGGAACCGGGCCGGGCAGATAGGTTCTCCTGAGTCGTCCCGCCTGCCTAGGAGTCCCCCGTGACCACCCTTGCCCTGTCCGCCGCGGACATCGCGACCCTGCCCACCGACGCCGTCGTCGTTGCGATCGCCCCCGCGGGCGGGCGCAAGAAGAGCGCCGTGCTGGTCGGACCCGCGAGCGCGCTCAAGGCGGCCCCCAAGCGCAAGCTCGAGGAGTCGCTCGTGGCGCTCGGCGCCACCGGCAAGGCAGGCGATGTCGTGCGCCTGCCCGGTGCCGGCATCGTGGGCGCCCCCGTGGTCGTGGCCGTCGGCCTCGGCGCCGGCCCCTGGTCCGAGGAGGCGCTCCGTCGCGCTGCCGGCACGGCCGTGCGAGCGCTCGCCGGCACCCGCCGCGTCGCGCTCGCCCTGCCCACCGACACCGCAGCGGCGCTCGATGCCGCCGCCCAGGGGGCGCTGCTCGGTGCTTACGCGTACGACGCCTACCGCGTCGACTCCAAGTCGGCTCAGAAGGCGCCCGTGCGCTCGGTCACGCTGCACGTCGCCGACGCCAAGGACCCGGCGTCGCTCGCAGCGATCGCGCGGGCCAAGGTGATCTCGGGCGCCGTCAACCTCGCTCGCGACCTCGTCAACGCCCCATCCATCGACCTCAACCCGGCGGCCCTCGTGCAGGCCGGAGCCGACGCCGTCGCAGGGTTGGCCGTCGAGGTCGAGATCCTCGACGAGGAGCAGCTGGCCGCGGGCGGGTACGGCGGCATCCTCGGGGTCGGTCGCGGCTCCGTCAACCCGCCGCGGCTCGGTCGATACGCCTACCGTCCCGCCGGCGCCCAGGCCCACCTCGCCCTCGTCGGCAAGGGCATCACCTTCGCCACCGGTGGCATCTCGATCAAGCCCTCGGCCAACATGCACGAGATGAAGGGCGACATGGGTGGTGCCGCCGCCGTCATCGGCGCCGTGGCCGCGATCGCCCGCCTCGGGCTCCCCGTGGCCGTGACCGCCTACGTGTGCGCGGCCGAGAACATGCCCAGCGGAACGGCCATCAAGCCCGGCGACGTTCTGCACACATACAGCGGCAAGACCATCGAGGTGCTCGACACCGACGCCGAGGGTCGCCTCGTCCTGTCCGACGGCCTCACCCGTGCGCAGGAGGACAAGCCCGACGTCATCATCGACGTCGCGACGCTCACCGGTGCCGCGGTCGTGGCGCTCGGCGCGCGCACCACCGGGATCATGGCTAACGACGACGACCTCCGCGAAGCGGTGCACGACGCCTCCAAGCGCGCCGGCGAGCCCATGTGGCCCATGCCGCAGCCCGAGGAGCTTCGGGCCCACCTCGACAGCTCGCTCGCCGACATCGCCAACATCCCGCTGGCCGGCCGTCGCGACGGCGGCATGCTCTCGGCGTCGATCTTCCTCCGCGAGTTCGTCGCCGACACCCAGCGTTGGGCGCACCTCGACATCGCCGGACCGTCGTACAACGCCTATGCGCCGTACGCCTACACACCCAAGGGCGGCACGGGGGCCGCGGTCCGCACGCTCGTCCAGGTCGCCGAGGACCTCGCCAACGACGCCCTGTAGCCGCACCGGCAAGCACGACCGCTGCCCCGACGCGCGCCACGCGCTCGGGGCAGCGTCGTGCCGCGCGCCCGGCACCGGTGCCACCCGGACGGAGTGACCACGGATCGGACCCTGGTCACACGGTGATCACGGGAGTGGAAGGATGGGCACTCGACGCGCCCGAGCCGCGCCGTGTTCCTTCCTCCGACCACACGCACCCACGAGGAGCGCCCGTGTCCGGGACCCAGTTCGACCTCGTCATCCTCGGCGGCGGCAGCGGCGGCTACGCCGCAGCGCTGCGCGGAGCCCAGCTCGGCCTCTCGGTCGCCCTGATCGAGAAGGACAAGCTCGGTGGCACCTGCCTGCACTACGGCTGCGTGCCCACGAAGGCACTGCTGCACGCCGGCGAGATCGCCGACTCCACCCGCGACGCCGACAAGTACGGCGTGCTCGCCTCCTTCGAGGGCATCGACCTCGCCAGGGTGACGAGCTACCGCGAGGGCGTCGTCTCCCGGCTCTACAAGGGTCTCCAAGGGCTGGTGAAGTCCCGCGACATCACCCTCGTCGAAGGCACCGGTCGGCTCACGTCACCGACGACCGTCGACGTGGCGGGCACCACGTACACCGCCACCAAGGCCGTTATCCTCGCGACCGGCTCCTACGCACGCAGCCTGCCGGGTCTCGACATCGGCGGGCGGGTGATCACGAGCTACGAGGCGCTCGAGCTCGGCTACGTCCCGGCGAAGGTCATCGTGCTCGGCGGCGGGGTCATCGGCGTCGAGTTCGCCAGCGTCTGGCGCTCGTTCGGCTCCGAGGTCACCATCGTCGAGGCCCTGCCGCGCCTGGTGCCCAACGAGGACGAGGCGTGCAGCAAGGCGCTCGACCGGGCCTTCCGCAAGCGCGGCATCAGCGCCAAGGTCGGCGTCCGTTTCGCGGGCGTGACCCAGTCCGACACGGGCGTCGTCGTCGCCCTCGAGGACGGCACCACGCTCGAGGCCGACGTCATGCTGGTCGCGGTCGGTCGCGGGCCTAACGCCGCCGGCATGGGCTTCGAGGAGGTCGGAGTCGCGATGGACCGCGGCTTCGTGCTCACCGACGACCGGCTGCGCACCAACGTCGCGGGTGTCTACGCCGTCGGCGACATCGTCCCCGGGCTGCAGCTGGCGCACCGCGGATTCCAGCAGGGCATCTTCGTCGCGGAGGAGATCGCCGGCCTCGCACCCCACGTCATCGACGAGATGGGCATCCCGCGGGTCACCTACTGCGACCCCGAGGTCGCCTCGGTCGGGCTCACCGAGGCCCAGGCCGTCGAGAAGTACGGCGCCGAGCGGGTCGAGTCCTACGAGTACAACCTCGGCGGCAACGGCAAGTCGCAGATCCTCGGCACGACCGGGTTCGTGAAGCTGGTGCGCGAGAAGGACGGACCCGTCGTCGGCGTCCACCTGGTCGGTGCGCGCGTCGGCGAGCTCATCGGTGAGGGCCAGCTGGTCGTCAACTGGGAGGCCTACCCCGAGGACGTCGCGAGCCTGGTGCACGCGCACCCGACGCAGAACGAGGCCTTCGGCGAGGCGTTCCTCGCCCTGGCCGGCAAGCCGCTGCACGCGCACTCCTGACCGACGAGCACCTGACAGATCCCGCCGCACGCGCGAGGATCACAGCACGACCCGTACCACCGAGAAGTCGACGCACGTCCGCCCGATCCGAAGGAGTCACGCAGGCCATGTCGGTCTCCGTCACGATGCCCCAGCTCGGCGAGAGCGTCACCGAGGGCACGGTCACCCGCTGGCTCAAGCAGGTCGGGGACACGGTCACGGCCGACGAGCCGCTGCTCGAGGTCTCGACCGACAAGGTCGACACCGAGATCCCGTCCCCGGCGTCCGGTGTGCTCCTGGCGATCACCGCCGACGAGGACGCCGTCGTGCTCGTCGGGGGTGAGCTCGGCGTGATCGGAGCGGCCGACGAGTCGACCGCAGCGCCCGCTGCTCCTGCCGCGCCAGCCCCGGCCGCGGTCTCGATCCCCGAGCCTGACGTGGCCACGCCGGCCGTGCTCGCACCCGTCGCAGCCGAGACCCCCGCCGCTTCTCCGGTCGGCGCGGGCACCGCCGTGACGCTGCCCGCGCTCGGCGAGAGCGTCACCGAGGGCACCGTGACCCGCTGGCTCAAGGCCGTCGGAGACTCCGTCGCCGTCGACGAGCCGCTGGTCGAGGTCTCGACCGACAAGGTCGACACCGAGATCCCCTCGCCCGTCGCGGGCACCCTGCTCTCGATCGAGGTCGGCGAGGACGAGGTCGTCGCTGTCGGCGGGACGCTCGGTGTCGTCGGCGCCGCCGGCGGAGCTGGCGCACCGGTGGTCGCAGCGGCGCCGGCCGCTCCGGCTGCCGTAGCCGCGCCGCCGGCTCCCGTGGCCCCGCCGGTCGCGGCCGCCCCCGCTCCTGCTGCCCCTCCCGCCGCGGCTCCGGTTGCGGCTCCCGCCCCGGTTGCGGCTCCGGTTGCGGCTCCCGCTCCGGTTGCACCCTCCCCGGCCGCACCCGCGGCAACGGCTGCCTCGACCGAGGCTGGTGACTCCTATGTCACCCCGCTGGTGCGCAAGCTGGCCGCCGACAACGGCGTGGACCTCGCCGCGGTCGTCGGCACCGGCGTCGGCGGACGCGTCCGCAAGTCCGACGTCCTCGCCGCTGCCGAGGCGGCCAAGGCGGCCGCCGCCCCCACGACCGCGGCTCCGGGCTTCGCGGCTCCGGCGACCGCTGCTCTCGCGGCGGCCTCGGCACTGCGCGGGCGCACCGAGAAGATGAGCCGGCTGCGCAAGGTCATCGCCGAGCGCATGGTCGAGTCGCTGCAGACCTCCGCGCAGCTCACCAGCGTGGTCGAGGTCGACGTCACCCGGATCTCGGTGCTCCGCACCAAGGTCAAGGGGCAGTTCGAGGCGACCGAGGGTGTCAAGCTCTCCTTCCTGCCGTTCTTCGCCAAGGCCGCGGTCGAGGCACTCAAGGCATTCCCGCAGCTCAACGCCTCGATCGACATGGCCGCGGGCACAGTGACCTACCACGACGGTGAGCACCTCGGCATCGCCGTCGACACCGAGCGCGGCCTGCTCGTGCCCGTCATCCACGACGC
>JANMMN010000287.1:0-13415 GCA_031373405.1 Actinomycetes bacterium | reverse complement strand
CGGCGGTTGTGCAGCCGCTGGCGCCACGACACCCGACCCTTGAGCCAGAGCACGCGTGCCTTCGTCGCGATCCCGCCCGGTTGCCCGCGCAGGTCGAGCATCTCCTCGAGCTGCCCCGCTCGCTTGGCCTGCAGGGCTCGGCTGACGTCGAGCGCCTGCTCGCGGGAGCGGTAGGCGAGGGGTCGATGGCCGCGGCTGGGCTGACGGATCGCGTAGCTCATCATGTGCCGCGGTGCGTCGAGCAGGATCGTGCGGACCCCGCCGATCACGGTCTCGACCCGGGCACCCGTGGTGGAGCGGCCGACGATCACCGTGTCGTAGCCGGCGTCGGCGGCAGCGCGCGCTGTCTTCTGCACGCGCGAGTCGACCGAGACGTGGTTGTCGACGACGAGGACGACGCGCGGACGGCGGGGCTCGACGTGCTGCTCCACCGATGCCTCCGCCCGGGCCACCACCTGGCCCCTCGGGCGGGGAGTCTACCGGCGGCTGATCCTCACGAGGCCGGAGCGACGGGCACGTCGACCGGCGGTGCCGGCGGCGCGGGCAGGGCGGAGGAGATCGCGTAGCCGGCGGCGTCGAGAGTGATGAGCTGCACGCTCGCACCCACGGTGACGGTGAGGGTCGTCGTGGCGTCGGCGTTGCGCACCCGGGTGACCGAGACCGGCGTCCCCTTCGCGGTGGGCACGACGACGGTCACGGTGCGGGTCGACCAGCCGGTCGAGAGGAACTGCGCGTCGAGGTTGGCCACCTTGCGGTTGATGTCCGGGGCCTGGAACGACGCGACGATGCCGGAGCTGCGCTTGGACGTCGTGCCCACGACGGGAACCCGGATCAGGTTGACCTGCTCCGTGCCGCGGTAGGCGTCGATGCGGTCGGCACTGCGTCGCACCGCTGTCCAGCCGGGAGGCAGGTGGAAGTGCTGGCGCCAGATGCCGACCGTCGGTCGAGGCACGAGCTTCGACACGGTTGCGGCCGCGTTGTCGGTGACGACCATGACGTCGGCCTGCCCTGCGGCGTGCGTGACGAGCACCCCACGCGTGCGGGTGACACCCGGGTTGGGCACGCCGCGCACCGTGTAGGCGTCGTAGCCCTCGGTCTGCACCGAGCGCAGCAGGCTGGTCGGGTTGTGCGTCGGGTTGACGCCGTCGAGGGTCAGCACGTTGTGCGCGGCCTGCTGCCAGAGCACCTTGCGGTCGGCGGTGCGGGTGTAGCCGATGTGGCCGGTGTCCATGAGCACGTGGTGGCCGCGGGCGTACCAGGTCACCTGCGAGTGGTCGAAGTGGCCGTGCAGCGCGGTGCCGGGACCGAAGCGCAGCGTGTAGTACGACGCGGACGGCATCGGCGACCAGCTCGAGCGGCCGAAGATGTAGCCGCCGACGGGGTAGACGCCCACGCGGGCGACGGGTGCGGTGCCGAGTGCACCTCGTGAGGCGGCGTACTCCGTCGCTGTCCCCGGCCAGGAGACCGTGGGGGAGTTGATCGTGTCGCCGAGCTGCACCAGACGACCGTCGGGCTGGGTGGCGTGGGCGACGAAGCTGGCGAGGGCGGGCACCCGGGCGAAGTTCGCGGACGGCGTGATGCCGCACCGCTGGAGCCGGTCGAGCGCGAGCGACCACTGCACGTAGGAGTAGGCCGCATAGCCGGGCGCCTGCTCGTTGTTGGAGCCGTCGGCGAGGATCGAGCGGCGCAGGGCGTAGTCCATCCGGGCCGCGGCCGCGGTCGCGATGCTGCTCGGTCCGACCAGGCAGCCCACGGCGAGAGCGCCGAGGTCCTGCTCGAGCCCCTGGTTCCAGGAGCCCTTCCAGTTCGAGGCGATGTAGGCGGCGTGCGCGCGGGCTGCCGTGGCGAGCCAGGTCGGGCTCCCGAGCGCCTCGGACAGGCAGGCGAGCACCTGGGTGCGGTGGCCCATCGAGGCGACCTGCTCGGTCGTCGGTGCGCTGGCGACCCGCGGGTTGGCGGCGAGGTAGCCGCGCACGATCACGGCGGCCCGGTCGAGGGCGGCCTGACGCTCGGCATCGGTCGGGGATCGGGTCACGCCACCCACGGTGACCCCGCGGCCCAGCGAGGTCATGACGAGTCCGCCGACCCACTTGAGACCGGTGAACCAGACCCGCCAGGAGGCGTTCTTGTACGGGTTGGCTCCCCAGGCGACCGAGCCGCCGGAGCCGACCTTGACCGAGGTGAAGCCGGCGAGCTTGACGTAGCCGCCCATGGCGGAGGAATACGGGTTGAGCGTGTGCAGGCCGTTCCACGACGGGCAGAACGGGGTCTGGGTGCGAGCGGGGAGGCCGGCGGCGAGCGAGCCGGCGGTGGGCGCGAGCGTGGCGGCCGAGGACGCCACGGAGCCCGGGAGCGCCAGCAACGTCACGCTCAGTGCCGTCGCCGCGAGCCCGGCGGCCCACCTGCTGCGCCTCATGACGTCCTCCACCTCGATGCGGCGGCCCGTGCTGGGGCAGCCGTCTCCTGGTGGGTTATCGGCAGTGAGGCTCGCGAGCCATGCGTACGAACGGGTGAGCCGGTCGAAGCGGTGAGCCGCTCAGGAGGTCGTGGCCGTGCGCTCGGTGCCGTCCGGCGCCAGCGTCGGGCCGAGCCCGACGGTGAACACCCAGGTCTGTCCGGGAGAGAGGGTGATCGGCTGGCCGTCGGCTGTCGCCAGGATGGTGGGGGAGGTCTGGGTCGGGCGGGCCCAGCGGGCGTCGGTGCAGGTGCCGCTGCCGAGGACCTTCGCGTCGCCGCCGTCGGGGCCGTAGGACTCCAGGACGGGGACGGCGAACTCGGAGCGGTTGATCTCGCTCTTGGTGTCCTTCATCCGGAGCACGACGATGCTGGTGGCCGTCTGCGGCTGTCCCGACTCGCGATCGACGAGGTCCTGGCCGTCGAAGGTGATGATCCACTTCGACGAGGCCGCGTCCCAGCGCGCACCAGCCGAGGCGGCCCTCGACCACGTGATCGCCAGCGTCGAGCAGGCGGAACCGGTGCTCGCGGCAGCGCCGAAGGAGAAACCCGTCGGCGGCGCGAAGGCGCCGCCCTTGTCGGCGAAGCCGGCCAGCGCCGGGCCGACGCCGTAGAAGTTGTACGGCACGGTGCGCGCCGGGTCGGTGGCGTACGCGGTGTCGCGGATCTTGACGCCGTCGACCGCGGCGTCCTTGCCGAGGTCGATCAGCAGCCCGCCGTCGTCGGCGGTGGCGACGGCGGTGAGCACGGGGGCGTCGGCGCCGGCGAAGGCGAATCCGGGCTTGCCGAACTGTGGCACGAGCCCGATGTCGGACTCCCGACCGCTGCGGACCGGGCCGATCTTGTCGGGGTAGGTGCCGCTGTAGATCGGGATCAGCCGGGTCCAGCCGCCCTCGATCTCCTCGACCCACACCTGTCCGGCCTCGGGCAGCCCGGAGGGTGGGCGGGCGTCGGGTGTGTTGGCCACCTTGACCGCGAGGGCGGGGCCGATCGGGGTCGAGAGGCCGTTGAGCGGGTTTGAGGTGGCTGGCGTGCCGGTTCCCGTGTCGGTCGGAGTGGGCGTGGAGCCGCCGGACGAGCAGGCGGTCAGGGTCAGCGCCACCGCCACCGGCAGTCCGACCAGGGCGCGGCGGAGGACGCGGTCCCGAGAAGCGCTGGCCCGTGCTGTCACGTTCCTATCCTGCCTCATGGCTCCAACTCCCTGGGGCTCGAGCGGTCGGCCGCCGAGATCACTGGTGTGCTCGGCAGGTGCGCGCTCAGCCACCGGCTCAGGAGGTGGTGGCCACGCGCTCCGTGTTGTCGTTGAGGGACGGGCCGATACCGACAGTGAAGACCCAGGACCGACCGGGGGCGAGGGTCAGCGGCCGGCCATCCGACGTGGTGAGCACGGTCGGTGACGTCAGGGTCGGGCGCGACCAGAGGCCGGTCGTGCAGGTGCCGTCGCGCATGACGATCGCGTCACCGCCTTCCGACCCGTAGGACTGCAGGACGGGTACGACGTAGTTCGAGCGGTTGATCGTGCTCGCGACATCCGTCATCCGCAGGACGACGACATCGGTGGTCGTGATCGGGTTGCCGCTCTCGCGGTCGATCAGGTCGGCGCCGTCGAACTGGATCACCCAGCTCGTCGCGGCCTCGTCCCAGCGCGCGCCGCCGCTGGCGGACTTCGACCAGGTCGCCGCGAGGGTGGTGCACGGGGTGGCGCCCGCTGCCGGGTCGCCGAAGGCGAAGCCACCGGGCGCCGGCGGCCTGACACCGGCCTGCTGGGCGAATCCGGCGAGCGCCGTCCCGTCGGCATAGAAGTTGTAGGGGACCTTCCGTTCCGGGTCGGAGCTGAACGAGGTGGGACGGATGGCGCTCCCGTCGACCTTCGCGTCCTTGCCGAGGTCGATCAGGAGCCCGTCCTTGCCTGCGACGTCGACCGCGTCCTGTACCGGGGCGTCCGCGCCGGCGTAGGTGAACCCGGGCAGGCCGAACTGCGGGAGGAGCCCGAGGTCGGTCTCGCGTGCGCTGCGGACCGGGCCGATCTTCGTGGGGTACGTGCTGGAGTAGACGGCCACGAAGCGCAGGTGGCCGCCTTCGATCTCCGTGACCCAGACCTGGTCCGCGCCGGTCAGGCCGGACTGGGTGCGGGCCTCGACCGTGTTGGCGACCTTGACTGCGAGCACCGGTCCGGCGGGGGACGTCAGTCCGGTGAGCGGGTTGAGCCCCGTGGCAGGCGTCGTCGGTGATTCGAGCGACGGCTGCGGCGATGCGCAGGCGCCCAGGGCGAGCGCGGCCACCACAGGCGCGGCGAGGACAGGCAGGAGTCGGCGTCCAGTTCTGTTCATCGATCCATCCTGCCTCACGACGCTCGGGCGTCCACACGACCCCATTAGGCTCGCCCGCGTGCAGCCCCGCGTGTTCCTCTCGCCCCCGCACCTCGACGGAAACGAGGCGGCGTACGTCGCCGAGGCGCTCGCCAGCGGCTGGGTCGCGCCGGTCGGTCCTTTCCTCGCCCGCTTCGAGGAGCAGGTAGCTGCGGTCTGCGGTGTCGAGCACGCCGTGGCCGTCTCGAGCGGGACTGCGGCCCTGCACCTGGCGCTGCTCGCGCACGGCGTCGGGCCGGGCGACGAGGTGCTGGTGCCCACGCTCACCTTCGCGGCCTCTGCCAACCCGGTCGTCTACGTCGGGGCACGCCCGGTCTTCGTCGACGCGGACCCGGCCACGTGGCAGCTCGACGTGTCACTGGTGGGGTCGACGCTGGCCGCTCGGGCGGCCGAAGGGCGGGCTGTTCGGGCGGTGATGAGCGTCGACCTCTACGGCCAGTGCGCCGACGCCGACGCGCTCCGCGAGCTCTGTGACGCGCACGGCGCGCTGCTGATCGAGGACGCCGCCGAGGCGCTGGGTGCGACGTACCGAGGCCGTCCGGCCGGCTCGCTCGGTGATGTCGCCGCGTTGTCGTTCAACGGCAACAAGATCGTGACCACGTCGGGCGGTGGGATGCTGCTCACCGACTCGGCCGAGATCGCCTCTCGGGCAAGGCATCTCGCCACGCAGGCGCGTGAGCCGGTCGCGCACTACGAGCACAAGGACATCGGGCACAACTATCGGCTCTCCAACGTGCTCGCCGCGTTGGGCGTCGCCCAGGTGGAGCGGCTCGACGCGAAGGTCGCGCGACGTGGGGAGCACCGGGCCGCGTACGAGGGTGCGCTCGGCGCGCTGCCCGGTGTCGGGTTCATGCCGGTGGCGGCGTACGGCGAGCCCAACCACTGGCTCACGGTGCTGACGGTCGACCCCGCCCTGGCTCGGGTGGACAGCGCGGCCGTGATCGGTGCGCTGGACGCAGTGGGCCTCGAGGCGCGACCGGCCTGGAAGCCGCTGCACCGCCAGCCGGCCTTCGCCGACTGCGAGTCGGTCGGGGGGGCGGTCGCTGAGCGGGTGTTTGCGACTGGCGTGTGCCTGCCGAGCGGTTCGTCGCTGACGGACGCCGAGCGCGACGAGGTGGTCGAGGTCGTGCTCGGCATGCTCGGCTAGGTTGCGGTCGTGGAGATCCAGCAGCTGAGCATCGAAGGCGCGTTCGTCGTCACGCCCAAGCAGTTCGGCGACCCGCGGGGGCTGTTCCTCGAATGGTTCAAGGACTCGGCGTTCGAGGGAGCAGCGGGACATGCGTTCTCGCTCGCCCAGGCCAACCTCTCGGTGTCCGCGCGCGGCACCGTGCGGGGCATCCACTTCGCCGACGTCCCGCCGGGGCAGGCGAAGTACGTCACCTGCGTGGCCGGTGCCGTGCTCGACGTCGTCGTCGACATCCGGGTCGGCTCACCGACGTTCGGGCAGTGGGAGGGCGTGCTGCTCGACACCCTCGACCGTCGGGCCATCTACCTCAGCGAGGGCCTCGGGCACGGTTTCTGCGCGCTCGAGGACGCCTCGACCGTGATGTATCTGTGCAGCGAGGGCTATTCGCCGTCGCGCGAGCGCGAGGTGCACCCCCTCGACCCGGCGATCGGCATCGACTGGGGACTCCCGGTGGAGGACCTGTCGCTCTCGGCGAAGGACGAGGCGGCGCCGACCCTGGCCGACGCAGCACGGTCGGGGAGACTGCCGCGGTACGACGCAAGCACGTCGTACCGGGGGTCGCTGCCCGGTCACTCGTCCTGAGGACCGCCGGGAGCCTCCCCGGTGACGCGGATACCCTGACTCCGCACGGAGGGCGTGCCACGGACGAGGGCGGTGCTCGGTGACGCGAGGCGATGATCGGCTCCGCGTCGCGCTCTCGATGCTCACGCTCGTGCCCGGCGCCATGGGCGGCAGCGAGACCTACGCCCGTGCGCTCACCCGCGTCCTCGCGACCTCACGCACGATCGACGCGCACGCCTTTGTCCCGCGGATCGCCCAGGGCTTCAGCGAGGGCGTTCCCGAGGTCGTCATCGACGAGGTCGAGGGTGGTCCGTCGACACTCGATCGGCTGAGCACGCTCGCGACCGCGACTGCTCGTCGTGGCCGGATCCGGCATCGCATGGGGCAGATGGACGTGATGCACGTGCCGTTCACCGTGCCGGTGCCCCGCCCAGCAGCCGGAGTCGCGTTGGTCCAGACGCTCCTCGACGTACAACACCTCGAGCTGCCGGAGATGTTCACCCGGGCGGAGCTCGCCTACCGGTCGTACTTCTACGACCGTACGGCGCGTCGGGCTGACGCCGTCATCACCATCAGCGAGGCGGCGAAACGGGCGATCGTGACGCGGCTCGGCGCCGACCCGGACCGCGTCGTCGTCGCGCACCTCGGCGTGGACACCAGCCGATACGTGCCGCAGACCGGCCCGCGCGAGGAGTTCGTCTTCTACCCGGCCCGGGGCTGGCCGCACAAGAACCACGCCCGGCTCGTCGACGCGGTGGCGATCCTGCGCGAGAAGCGACCCGCTCTCCGGCTGGTCCTGACGGGAGGGGGGCTCGAGGCGCTGGGGCCGCAGCCGGACTGGGTCGAGGTGCGCGGCCTCGTGCCGACCGACGAGCTCGTGTCGCTCTACGCCACCGCGGGTGCCCTCGCGTTCCCAAGCCTGTTCGAGGGTTTCGGCCTCCCGCCGCTCGAGGCGATGGCCTCGGGCTGCCCCGTCGCGGCATCGACCGCCGGGTCGATCCCTGAGGTCTGCGGTGATGCGGCGCTCCTGTTCGACCCGACTGATGTGCGCGCGATGGCGACTGCCATCGACCGCGCTCTCGGTGCCCCGCCCGCCCTCGTCGCCGCTGGGATCGAGCGCGTCAGGCAGTTCACCTGGGAGGCCTGCGGACAGGTCCACGAGGACGTCTACGCCCGTGCTGCGCACGCCCGGTCTGCCGCCCGGCGTCCGTAGAGTGGTTCGTCGTGGCACAGGGGAGCTCTGGAGGGTCGGGAATGTCGTCGTTCGCGCCGACGAGGGTGCTCGTCACCGGCGTGCACGGGCAGGACGGCGGTTACCTCGCTGCGCGCATGCTCGAGACCGATGCAGAAGTGCACGGCCTGGTCCGCGACGAGGATCAGGCGACCGCGCTCAGGGCGCGCTACGTCGGGCTCGTGCCTCACGTCGGTGACCTGCGTGACGACGGGCGGATGCGCGACCTGGTGCACGACATCCGCCCCGACGTGGTCGTCAACCTCGCCGGAAGCACCTCGGTCGCCCGGTCGTGGGAGGCGCCCGTGGAGACGGCGGACATCCTCGCCGTAGGCCCGGTCCGGCTGCTCGACGCCTGCTGGTCTCTCGACAAGGAGCACGGGCACCGGACCCGCCTGCTGCAGGCATCGAGCGCGGAGATATTCGGGAATGCCGTCATCGAGCCGCAGGATGAGGCGACACCCGTCGTCCCCGTGACGCCCTACGGCGCAGCCAAGGCCTACGCGCACTCGATGGTCGACGTGTATCGACGCCGCGGGATGCATGCATCCTCGGCGATCCTCTACAACCATGAGTCGCCGCGTCGGCCGACGAGCTTCGTAGCGCGCAAGATCTCCCGCGGGGTGGCCGCGATCTCGTTGGGCCGCCAGGAGCAGCTACGCCTCGGCAACATCGACGCGCTGCGCGACTGGGGCTACGCACCCGACTACGTCGAGGCGATGCTGGTGATCCTCGCGCAGGAGACGCCAGCCGACTACATCGTCGCCACCGGCGACGCGCACTCCGTGCGGGACTTCGTGGCAGAAGCGTTCCGTCACGTCGGCATCGACGACTGGGAGCACCACGTCGTCATCGATCCCGAGCTCTACCGTCCCGCTGACCCGCGCGCGCTCGTGGGCGACTCGACGCGACTGCGGCGCCTCGGCTGGCGACCGACCGTCGGCTTCCATGACCTGGTCGCGCTCATGGTCGAGGCCGACCTCGCCGAGCTGACGTCATCGGCCGCGGCCGACCCGGACCAGGGATCGGTAGGTTGACCCGCGTGCCGAGCCACTCACCCGGGCGGGTCCTTCTCGTCCTCCCCGCCTGGAACGAGCAGGAAGCCCTGCCCGGTGTCCTCGACGAGATCCGGGCGACGCTGCCGGGCGTGGGGGTCCTCGTGGTCAACGACTGCTCGACCGATGACACCTCGCGGCTCGCGCACGCAGCCGGTGTCGAGGTGCTCGACCTTCCCCTCAACCTCGGCGTCGGAGGTGCCATGCGTGCCGGTTACCGGTTCGCCCGCGACCACGGCTACGAGGTCGCCATCCAGCTGGACGCGGACGGTCAGCACGACCCGGCCGAGGTGCCGCTGCTGCTCGAGGCGCTGAGGGCGGGCGACGTCGACGTCGTCATCGGTGCGCGCTTTGCCGGTCGCGGGGATTACGAAGCACGTGGACCGCGCCGCTGGGCGATGCGGCTGATGTCGTGGGTCCTCTCACGCATCACGGGGGCCAGGCTCACGGATGCCACGTCGGGGTTCAAGGCCTGCGGCCCTCGGGCGGTGGCGCTCTACGCAGTCGACTATCCGGCGGAGTACCTGGGCGACACGATCGAGTCGCTCGTGATCGGCGCCCGCGCTGGGCTGCGCGTCACGCAGGTGCCCGTGCGGATGCGCCCGCGTGCCGCCGGCAACGCCTCCCACAACCCCGCCAGGTCCTTGGTGTTCCTCGTGCGCGCCACGGTCGCGCTGACCCGGCCCAAGATGACGGTCCGTCCCCGGGCGAGCTCGTGACGGGCTACGGATTCGCCCTCGCGCTCGTCGCAGTCGTCCTGCTCACGATCGTGCAGCTTCTGCGCACACGCCGGCTGCGTGAGAAGTACGCCACCGCCTGGATCGCCGTGGCGTTCGTGGTCGTCGTCGTCGGGCTGTTCCCCGACCTGCTCGCGTGGCTCGCCTCGATGGTGGGCGTCGCCACGCCGGTCAACCTGCTCTTCGCCCTCGGCGGCGTGGTGCTCCTCGTGGTCTGCATCCAGTTCAGCGTCGAGATCACCTCGCTCGAGGCCGAGACCCGCACGCTCGCGGAAGAGATCGCACTGCTCCGTCACGACGTCCGAGGGATCGAGCGCGCTCCGTCGACGGGTGCGGGCATCCCGGCCGCGATCGCCGAACCCACGGCTCCGGTCGCCGAGGAGCACGACGCATAGACTTGGCCCCGACCCTGTGCCGCTCCGACGACGATGAGGTGGATGCCTCGTGACAGCGCTCGACCGTGACGCCCGCGTCTACGTTGCCGGGCACCGAGGGCTCGTCGGCTCGGCGGTCTGGCGCCACCTCGAGCGTGAGGGCTTCGGTGACCTCGTGGGCCACTCGTCGTCCGAGCTCGATCTGCGTGACCGTGACGCCACACTGGCCCGTGTCGGGGAAGACCGTCCTGACGTCGTCGTCGTCGCGGCCGCCAAGGTGGGTGGGATCAAGGCGAACGACACCTACCCGGTGGAGTTCCTCACCGACAACCTGCGGATCCAGAACAACGTCATGGAGGCCGCGCACGCGGTCGGCGTCGAGCGGCTGCTCTTCCTCGGGTCGTCGTGCATCTACCCCAAGATGGCGGCGCAGCCGATCCACGAGTCGTCGCTGCTCACCGGCCCGCTCGAGTCGACGAACGAGGCGTACGCGATAGCCAAGATCGCCGGCATCACGGCCGTGCAGTCCTACCGTCGTGAGTACGGCCGTCGTTGGATCTCCGCGATGCCCACCAATCTCTATGGTCCCAACGACAACTACGACCTCGCGACCTCGCACGTGCTGCCCGCGCTGATCCGCCGCTACGAGGAGGCGCGGGTGAACGGCGTCGGCGAGGTCACGCTGTGGGGCACCGGATCTCCTCGGCGTGAGTTCCTCCACGTCGACGACCTCGCCGTCGCGTGCCTCCACCTGCTCGACCACTACGACGACGCGCAGACGATCAACGTGGGCGTGGGCGAGGACCTACCGATCTCCGAGCTCGCAGCTCTTGTCGCGGACGTCGTCGGCTACGACGGAGAAACCCGGTGGGACACCTCGATGCCCGACGGGACGCCGCGCAAGCTGCTCGACGTCTCCAGGCTCAAGGCACTCGGCTGGAGCCCCGCAGTCTCATTGCGCGACGGCATCATCGCGACGGTGGCCGACTACCGCGCCATGCACTCGTCGATCGGTTCCTGACCGCTCCGTCGGGCGGTCGCGGACGAGAGCGGTCAGCCGGACCCAGCCAGGTTGCGGGCCCGGCTCGACACGCTGCGGGCCGCCACGGATGACGCCCAGCGCACGGGGACCCGCCACAGCGGCTCGACGGGCCGCAGGTAGCCCGGCAGGTGTCGGGTCTTCACCGCCTCGGACTCGGCGCTCGACGCCGCACGGTTGGCGACGGTGAGGGAGTCCGGGTGCCAGCGGAAGGCCGACACCGACTGCGTCGTGAAGACGAAGCGGCCGCGGCTGCGCAGCGTGAGGAAGGCGTCGAGGTCCATGGCGTACTTGAGGTGTTCGTCGAAGCAGCCGATCGCCCGCAGGGCGTCGAGCCGGATCATGGTCCCCGGGTGAGGGATCAGGTCCGGCCCCCAGGGCAGCAGCCACTGGGCGGCCCTTCCCGCCTTGCTCGTGCCGATCACGCGGCCCTCCGGGTCGATGTAGTCGCAGCCGCCATAGGCCAGCACGGCGTCGGGAGCCCGGTCGAGCAGGCCGCGCAAAGTCACCAGCCCGTGCGGGCGGTACAGGTCGTCGTCGCCCATCCATGCGTAGAACGCTTCGTCGGTCGCCGCGGCGATACCCGCGTTGATCGCCACGGAGATCCCACGCCTCGGGTCCTCGACGACGACGGCGCCGTGGGCCCGGCCGAGCGCGGCAGCCGCTGTCGCGGTGGCGGGGAGGACCAGGGCGAGGGTGAGGTCGACGTCGGCGCGTTGCTCGTCGATCGTGAGCAGCGTCTCCTGGAGCGTCTCGAGCCGATCTCCGAGGGTGGGGAGGACGACGAGGATCTTTCCGGCGCTCACGACCAGCTCGGCCGATCGATCCAGGCCTTGCCCCCGTGCTCGAGGGCGGCGACATCGGCGTCGACCATGATCCGGGCGAGCTCGGGGGTCAGGACTCGCGGCGTCCAGCCGAGTTCCGATTGCGCCTTCGAGGAGTCGCCGATGAGCGCGTCGACCTCGGTCGGCCGGATGTAGCGCTCGTCGAACGTGACGTACTTCTCCCACTCGAGACCGACGTGCTGGAAGGAGAGTGTCAGGAAGTCCTTCACGGTGTAGTTGGTGCCGGTGGCGACGACGTAGTCGTCGGGGGTGTCGTGCTGCAGCATCCGCCACATGGCGTCGACGTACTCCGGTGCGTAGCCCCAGTCGCGCACGGAGTCCAGGTTGCCCATGAAGAGCTCCGACTGCTCCCCGGCCGCGATCCGCGCGACCGCGCGGGTGATCTTGCGCGTCACGAAGGTCTCACCGCGCCGCGGCGACTCGTGGTTGAACAGGATGCCGTTGACAGCGAACATGTCGTAGGCCTCGCGGTAGTTGCGTGTCATCCAGTACGAGTAGACCTTGGCAGCGCCGTAGGGGGACCGAGGGTAGAACGGCGTGTCCTCGTTCTGCGGTGGTGGCGTCGCGCCGAACATCTCCGAGCTTGACGCCTGGTAGAAGCGGCAATCCAGCCCGACGTTGCGGATCGCCTCGAGGACGCGAGTCGTGCCAAGCCCGGTGATGTCACCGGTGTACTCCGGCTCGTCGAAGCTGACCCGCACGTGTGACTGCGCCCCGAGGTTGTAGACCTCGTCCGGGGTGATGGCACCGAGCAGGGTGGCGAGCCGGCCGCCGTCGGAGAGGTCGCCGTAGTGGAGGAACAGGCGCGCCGCGGAGTCGTGTGAGTCGACGTAGAGGTGGTCGATGCGGGCGGTGTTGAAGGTCGACGAGCGGCGGATCAGGCCGTGCACCTCGTAGCCCTTCGACAACAAGAGCTCCGCGAGGTAGCTCCCGTCCTGACCGGTGATCCCGATGATGAGGGCGCGCTTGTTCGTCGTCGACACGGTTAGGGAGTCTATCGGTGCGCTGGAGGCCCATTGCCCTCCAGGGAGGTGATTAGCACCCGAGCAGGTGTTGCCTCGAGCGGGTCGCACGACGTCGCTAGGCTCGGGAACTCGCGGTCGGGTGGTGATGATCACGCGACGGATCAGACGGAGAACATGGATGGAGAATCGCGTGATCTCGGACGTTGCGGTCGTGGTTTTCGCGCGCAACGAGGCACCACGGATCGGGCACTGCCTGGATTCCGTGGTCGCCCAGGGTGACCCGAGCGACGTGCTCTTCTCGGACAACGGGTCGACGGACGGCACCGGTGACATCGCCGGGATGTTCGCCAAGCGACTGCCATTGAGGATCCGCTCGGTAGTCGACCTCGCTCCGACGCAGCACATCGTGTCGACCGGGCGCTGGGCGCTCGACCAGAGCAATGCGCCCTTGCTCGTGTTCCTCGCCGGGGACGACTCCTGGGCGCCGGGATTCCTGACCTTGGCCCTGGATGCCCTACGAGGTCGCCCGGAGGTTGATGTCGCTTTCCCGACCTTCGTCTGGGATGGGCCGGGCGGGGACCGCCGGAGCGCTCCGACCG
>JANMMN010000269.1:0-3186 GCA_031373405.1 Actinomycetes bacterium | reverse complement strand
ACAGCGGGATGTTGCCGTGCTGCCCGCGGACGTCCGGGTCGGCGGCGAGCGCGTCGGCAAGCGCTTGCGCGAGCGCCGTGCGCGTGCGGCCGGGCTCCACGATCTCGTCGACGACGCCGATGGCAACGGCCTTCTCGACCCCGCCGGCGATGCGCGTGTGCTCCTCGGCCAGCTCGGTCTCGACCTGGGCGCGGGCGTCCTCGGGGATGTCGGCGAGCTTGCGCCGGTGCAGCACCCGGACCGCCGCGACGGCGCCCATGACGGCGATCTCGGCCTCGGGCCAGGCGAACACCCGGGTCGCCCCGAGCGAGCGGGAGTTCATCGCGATGTAGGCACCGCCGAACGCCTTGCGGGTCACCACCGTCACCCGAGGCACCGAGGCCTCGGCGAACGCGTGCAGCAGCTTGGCACCGCGGCGTACGACGCCGTCCCACTCCTGCCCGACGCCGGGGAGGTAGCCCGGCACGTCGACCACGACGACGAGCGGCAGCCCGAACGCGTCGCACATCCGGACGAAGCGCGAGGCCTTCTCCGCACTGGTCGCATCGAGGCAGCCACCCAGGCGCAGGGGGTTGTTGGCGACGACGCCGACGGCTCGGCCGCCGAAGCGACCCAGCGTCGTGACGACGTTGGGTGCCCACTTGCCGTGCAGCTCGAGAACCGAGCCGTCATCGAGGATCCCCGCGATCAGGGGGTGCACGTCGTAGGCGCGCTTGCGGTTCTCGGGCAGCAGCGCGGCCAGGTCGGAGTCGGTGACAGCCGCGAGGTCGAGGTCTCCGTGGTGACCGAGGAGCGAGGCGAGGCGCGCGCCGTCGTCGAGCGCAGCCCGCTCGCTCGCGGAGATCACGTGCACCACGCCGCTGCGGCGTCCGTGCGGCTCGGGGCCACCGAGGCGCAGCATGTCGACGTCCTCGCCGGTGACCGAGCGGACGACGTCCGGTCCGGTGACGAAGATGCGCCCCTCCGGGCCCAGGACGACGACATCGGTGAGTGCCGGGCCGTACGCCGCCCCACCCGCGGCAGGTCCGAGCACGACCGAGATCTGCGGGATCTTGCCCGACACGCGGGTCATGATCGCGAAGACCTCGCCGACAGCGTGCAGGCTCTCGACACCCTCGCGCAGCCGGGCGCCGCCGGAGTGCCACAGCCCGACGACGGGGATGCCGTCGGCGAGCGCGCGACGGTAGGCGACCAGGATCGCCTTGCAGCCGTTGATGCCCATCGCGCCGCCCTGCACCGTGGGGTCGGTGCAGAACACGACCACGGGGGTGCCGTGCGCCGTGCCGGTCGCTGCGATGACACCGCAGTCGTCGACGTCGGTGATCAGCTCCATCGTCCCGTCGTCGAGGAACGCGGGCATCCGCACGAGCGGGTGCCGCGGGTCGAGGTCGACGACCTCGATGCCTGAGGCGGCGGCCACTGCGGTCATCACACGCTCCGGAAGACGAGGGCGACGTTGTGGCCGCCGAAACCGAACGAGTTGTTGAGGACCACGGCGTCGCCGCCGCGCAGTGCGCGAGCCTCGCCGTGCACGATGTCGAGGCCGACCTCGTCGTCGAGGTCCTCGAGGTTGGCGGTGACAGGTGCGATCCGGTGGTGCAAGGCGAGGATCGCGGCGACCGACTCGACCGCGCCGGCACCGCCGAGCAGGTGACCGGTCATCGACTTCGTGCCGCTGACCGCGACCGAGTCGCTTGCCGTGCCGAGGACCTTGCGGATCGCTCCTGCCTCGGCGACGTCGCCCTGGGGGGTCGAGGTGGCGTGGGCGTTGACGTGGATGACGTCGGAGGGTGCGGCGCCCGCGGCCTCGAGGGCGAGGCGCATGGCCCGGGTAGCCCCGGCGCCATCGGGGTCGGGCTGCGCGATGTGGTGGCCGTCGGCCGTCATGCCGACGCCGGCGACCTCGGCGTAGATCCGGGCTCCGCGGGCCAGCGCATGCTCCTCGGACTCCAGGACGAGACAACCGGCGCCCTCGCCCATGACGAAGCCGTCGCGGGCCTTGTCGTAGGGACGGCTGGCGCGCTCGGGCTCGTCGTTGCGCGTCGAGAGCGCGCGCATCGCGGCGAAGGACGCGATCGTGATCGGGTGGATGCACGCCTCGGTGCCACCTGCGACGACGACGTCGGCGCGACCGCTGCGGATCATGTCGAGGGCGTAGCCGATGGCCTCGGCACCGGACGCGCAGGCGCTCACGGGCGTGTGGATGCCCGCCTTGGCGCCGAGGTCGAGCCCGACCCAGGCGGCGGACCCGTTCGGCATGAGCATGGGCACCGACATCGGCGAGACACGGGTCCAGCCACGGGTGTTGAGGATCTCGTTCTGCTCGAGCAGGCTGATGATCCCGCCGATGCCGGTCGCGACGACCACGCCCAGCCGCTCGGGGTCGAGGGCGGGTGCCCCGGCGTCCGCCCAGGCCTCGCGAGAGGCGACGAGCGCGAGCTGCTGGCAGCGGTCGAGCCGACGTGCCTCGGGCTTGCCCAGCACGTCGGTGGGCTCGACGGCGACCTGACCCGCGAACCGCACGGGCAGCTCGGCGTACCGCTCGGATTCGAGGACACGGACACCGGATCGGCCGGTGAGCAGGCCGTCCCAGGTGGTGGCGACGTCACCGCCGACGGGAGTGGTGACCCCCAGGCCGGTGACGACGACGCGGCGCTGTGCGCTGGTCATGGAGCGGCTCCTTGCACGAGTTCGTGAGGTGGATGAGGGGGCGGCGTCCCTGACGCGGGACGCCGCCCGCCAGCTCGTCAGGCGGAGGCGCTTGCCTTCTCGATGTATGCCACGGCGTCACCGACGGTCTTGAGGTTCTTGACCTCGCCGTCCGGGATGCTGACGCCGAACTTGTCCTCACAGGCCATGACGACCTCGACCATCGACAGCGAGTCGATGTCGAGGTCGTCGATGAAGGCCTTCTCGGGGGTGATGTCGGCGACCGGGGTTCCGGCGACCTCGTTCACGATCGAGGCGAGGCCCTCGAGGATCTCCTGGGACACGGGTGTCTCCTTGCGCGGTAAGAGTGCGGTGCTGGACGGGTGGTGCGGGTCGTGCGTCCCGATGCCGATGAGGGCAGCGGAAGCCTTAGGGGAGCTCGACCACCTGGGCGGCGTACGCCAGCCCGGCGCCGAAGCCGACGAGCAGGGCGAGCCCACCGCTGGGGACCTGCCCGGTCTCGACCAGCCGGTCGAG
>JANMMN010000214.1:0-9506 GCA_031373405.1 Actinomycetes bacterium | reverse complement strand
CCACCTTGGCGCGACAGCGACTCGCCCCAGCCACGCAGGCGCGGCAGAAGGTACTGCATCTGCGCGAGCGAGACCTGCGCCTTGCCCTCCCGGCTGCGCGCGTGCTGGGCGAAGATGTCGAGGATCAGCCAGGTGCGGTCGACGACCTTCACCTTGGTGACGTCCTCGAGCTGGCGCAGCTGGCCGGGCGAGAGCTCTCCGTCGCAGATGACGGTGTCGGCACCGGTCTCGATGACGACGTCGCGGAGCTCCTTGGCCTTGCCGCTGCCGATGTACGTCGCGGGATCGGGACGGTCACGTCGCTGCATCAGCCCCTCGACCACCATCGACCCGGCCGTCTCGGCGAGCCGCGCGAGCTCGGCGAGGCTGCGCTCGGCGTCGCGCACCGTGCCCTCGGTCCACACCCCGACGAGCACGACGCGCTCGAGCCGGATCTGGCGGTACTCGACCTCGGTGACGTCGGTGAGCTCGGTCGAGAGGCCGTGCACGCGTCGCAGCGCCGCACGGTCGGAGAGGTCGAGCGCGCCGGTCGTCGGGTCGAGGTCGTCGTCGAGCGCCGCATCGTAGGAGCCGTCGTAGGAGTCGTCGTACGCCGTGTCGTCGTGCGCCGGCTCGTCGAGCTGCGCGACGAGGCTCGTCGGGTCGTCCTGCTGCCGGCTCAGGTTCTGCTGCGTCATCGTGGCTCCAGGGTCGCACGGCCTACTGGTGAGCGGCGAACGGGAATCCGCTGAGCAGGCTGGGCGTGGGACGGCGTACGCCGCTCAGCTCCCGACCGGCGGGGAGGGATCTCGCGGCGGGACCAGGGCGCGGCCGAACGTGCTCGACAGCTCGTGCACCACCGACTCCAGCGGCCCCCGACGGAACCGACGCAGCCACAGCGGTGCGAACGTGAGCGCGACGACGACGTGCACGAGGTAGTAGGCCACGCTGTCGAAGGCACCCCAGTCGCGCTGGCTCAGCACGAGCACGTGCGTGGTGTAGAGGGTGAACGTCATCGCTCCGGCTGCGGCGAGGGGGTGCGTGAGACGGCGTACCAGGTCGACGCGGACGACGAGCAGCGCCACTCCCAGCACCCCCAGGGCCGACCCGGTCGTCGTGACCAGGTCGAGCGTCGTGCCGGTGTGGGGGGCGGCGACAACGAGCCAGCCCCAGTCCTCCGGGGGAGAGACGCCCCGGCCCTCGTCGCTGAGCAGCTGCCACCAGCTGCCCCCGGCGTCGGTGAGCCGCTCCGCGACGCCACCCGCGAGGAGCGCGGCCGAGGCGGCCCACCCGAGGACGGCGAGCGCCGCACCCGCGGCGAGCACCCGGATCGCCGTGCCGGTGGCGCGCAGGTCGAGGCGGCCGACGGCGAGCCCGGCGAGCAGGTAGGTGAGCCAGGTCAGCGCCGGGTAGAAGCCGGTGACGAGCAGCTCGACCAGCGAGTCGAGCGGCGCCATCAGGACCGACTCGACCGACACCTGACCGGAGATCCCGCCCGGCTGCTGACGGAGCAGGTGGCTCACCAGGGGGCTGAGCAGTGCCCAGCTCGCGGCCAGGGCCATCAGCGCGGGCGGTCGCAGCCCGAGGAACGGCAGCGCGAGCACGAACAGCACCGCGTAGTAGGCCAGGATCACCGCCACGGGCGTGGTCGACTCGGCCAGCAGCAGACCCACCAGCCCGATCAGCAGCGCGCGCACGAGCACCGTGACCGAGATGCGCGCGCGGTCGCGTCCGGTCGGGGGCGTGCGTCCCCCGCTCAGCAGCGCCAGGCTCACGCCTGCGAGCAGCGCGAACAACGCCGACGCGCGCCCGGCGAAGAACCAGCCCAGGGGCGTCAGGTCGCGACTCGACGGGTCCTGCACGACGAGCATGTGCGTCGCCGCCATGCCGAGCAGCGCGAGCCCGCGCGCGAGGTCGACACCGACGAGCCGGCGCGAACGGGCGTCCACGACTGTCGCCGCGCCGACGGGTGAGGACACGGCACTAGTCCGAGGCAGGTGCGGACGCGACGTCGGACGCACGCTGCAGCAGGGCGAGCAGCTCGATCCGCTCGTCGCGGCCGAGCACGTCGTACGCCGGGGCCAGCAGCCGGTCGGTGAGCGCCTCGGCCTCGGCCCGCGCGACGGTCTTGTCGGCGACGCTCTCGAAGGGCTCCTCCCAGCCGAAGAAGCTCGCACCGACGCTGCCGCCCGACCCGGCGAGCACGGCCTGCAGCGGAGTGAGCCCGCTTGCGAGCACCGCGACGAGGTGGACGCCGCCGCGCTGCTCGCGGTGCACGTGGAGCAGCTGGTTGAGCCGGCCGCGCGCGTCGTCGGGGAGCGGGCGCGCGCGCCAGCCGGCGAAGAGGGGCAGGCCGGCGACGTCGCTGCTGTCGACGATCCAGCCGAGCAGCTCGGCGAGTCGTGCGGCCTCGTCGTCATCGAGTGCGATGTAGCGCTCGCGGCCCCAGTCGCGGCAGACCTCGGCGTACTCCCGGCCCGCCTGCTCGACCGGGACGGCCGCCATGCCGGCCTCCCACGACTCGCGCACGAGGTCGCTCGGCCAGAACCCGAACGCCGCAGTGACGACATCGGCGTCGACGTCGCCCAGCACGCTGGCGCGGCCACGCATGTGAGCGACGCGGGCGCGCAGCCCGTGACTCTTCGCGAACGCCCCGGCCTGTGCGGAGATCAGCCAGCCGCCACCGAGAGCGTCGACGAGGGGTCCGACAGCCGCGGCGTACGCCGGTCCGTCATCGATGTCGAGGTCGCTCGCGCTCACAACGCCGCCCCGTTGCCGGGGTCGACGACCAGCCGCCCCACCGCCGCGGCGTACGCCGGCCCGTAGTCGATGTCGAGGTCGCTCGCGTTCACAGCGCCCCCCCGTCGCCGGGGTCGACGACCAGCCGCCCCACCGCCGCGGCGTACGCCGGCCCGTCGTCGACCGCATCCTCCCGGCGGCTCACAGCACTCCCCCGTTGCCGGATCCCGACGCATCCCGGCCGGTGTCGGACGTGCTGCCGGCGCGGGTGCTCGCGGCGTACCCGATCAGGACGGTGCCCGAGAACGCCGCGCTCATTCCGACGCCACCTCGAGCCCGCCGAGGGTGATCCGCCCGACGAGGACGGCGGGGCCGCGCAGCTCGAGGTGCTCGTCGGCGCGACGGGTGACGCGGACGGTGCCGCCGGGGACGTCGACGACATAGCTCGTCGCGGTGGGTGCTTCGTCGCGAGCGGCAGCGGCCCACATGGCGGCGGCGGCGCCAGTGCCGCAGGACAGGGTCTCGCCGACGCCACGCTCGTGGACCCGCATCCGCACGTGCCGCTCGGCCGGAGCGCCGACGCGGACGACGAACTCGACGTTCACCCCGTCGGGGAACACCGCGGCGGGGGCGAGCACCGGTGCGCGGGTGAGGTCGAGCTCGGCGAGGTCGTCGTCAGTGTCGAGGAACACCACGCAGTGCGGGTTGGGCACGAGGACGCCGGTGCCGTTCCAGGACCGGCTGCCGAGCTCGACGACGGGCATGGCGCGCAGCCGTGGAGTGGTGGCGCGACCCATGTCGATGGTGACGTCGCCGTCGTCCTCCATCCGCACCGCGCAGGCGCCGCCGCGAGTGGCGATGCTGAACCCGTCACCGCTCTCGAGGCCGGCGTCGACGAGGTAGCGGGCGAAGACGCGCGCGCCGTTGCCGCACATCTCCGCGACGCTGCCGTCGCCGTTGCGGTAGTCCATGAACCAGCGGGCTTGATCGGCCTGGTCGGCGACCTCGGGCTGGGTCGCGGTGGGGACGACGCGCAGGACGCCGTCGGCGCCGATCCCGGTGTGGCGGTCGGCGAGAGCCCGGACCTGGTGAGCGGTGAGCGGGTGCTGATTGCTCGCGTCGGGCACGAGCACGAAGTCGTTACCGGTCCCGTGACCCTTGACCACCTCGAGCCCACGCAGCTCCGCGAGCGCCGTGTCGTGGTGAGTGCTCACACCCCAGACCCTACGCGGCGTACGCCGTGCCGCTCCCCCAGCTGCTGCACGATCTCTACACGAGATCATCCAGCACGACACGCCGTACCCGACACGCGGAAAGGTGCTGGATGATCTCGTGACGAGATCGTGCAGCACAGCCGTCAGCGGCGTACGCCGTGCCGCTCCCCCGGCTGCTGGACGATCTCTACCCGAGATCGTGCAGCACGACACGCCGTGCTGGCCACGCGGAAAGGTGCTGGACGATCTCTACCCGAGATCATCCAGCACAGCGGTCAGCGGTGGTGAGCTGTGGTGTAGGCGTCGGCTACGACCTGGAGGACGTGCGGCCAGGCCTCCTCCGGGTCGGTGCTGCGGTTGTGCTCGGCGATCCGCACCCGCAGCGCGTCGTCGCTGGCGATGCGCACGATCGCGTCAGTCATCGCCTCGTCGTCGGACGCCAGCAGCCCCTCGACGCCGTCGCGAACGAAGGTGGAGATGCCCGTCGCCGCGTACGCCAGCACCGGCAGGCCCATCGTGCGCGCCTCGAGCGCGGCGATGCCGAACGACTCGAGCTTGGCCGGCGCGACGAACGCGTCCGAGGAGGCCAGCGTCGCCTTCACCGCGTCCGGCGTGAGGCGTCCGGCCAGGTCGACCACGAGACGACCGTGCGCCAAGGAGTGCTTCTCGACGTACCGCCGGACTTGGGCAGCCACCGGACCGTCACCGACGATCGTCAGCCGCAACCGGCGCCTAGACGGCAGGTCGGCAGACGCCCGGTGCGCCATCGTCACCAGTGCCATCGCCCGTTTGCGGGGGGCCAGCCGCATCACCGCGACGAGACGCACCTCGTCGGGATCGCCCGCGACGTGCGGGCGTCGCCACGCCGCCACGTCGATACCGTTCGGCACGATCCCGACCGCGACGTCCGGACCCACGAGCGCCCTGATCGGCTCGGCGGCCGCCTCGCTCACCGCCGTGAGCACCACACCCCACCGGGTCCAGTGCGTGAGCAGGTCGGCGACCCGGGCGGCCGGCTGGAAGACGCCGCCCCACACGCCGTGGATCGTCACCACGGTGGGCAGGTCGAGCTGACGCGCCACCCTCGCCGCTGGATACGCGAACGGTGACACCACACCGCCGTGCACGTGCACCGCGTCGGCACGGCCGGCGGCACCGCCCGGCGCGAGCAGCCCGCGCACCACCGAGGCGACCCGCGGATGCACCGGCAGGTCCGCCGGCATCCGGGCGGTCGCGCGATGCACCGTGACGCCCTCGAGCAGCTCGGTGCCCCGGCGTACCTGGTCGCCCGGCGTCGCGGTGATGACATGCACGTCGTGCCCGGCCTCGACCTGGCGTACGGCGAGGGCGCGGACCTGGGTCTCGATGCCCCCGAGACGGGGGGCGTAGCAGTCACTGATGTGGACGATCCGCACGCCCGCGACCTTACGCGAGAGCCACGAGGTGAGCGGCCGCGGTGCGGGCGCGCGCCCGTGTCCATGCCCGTGCCCGTGCCCGTGCCCGTGCCCGTGCCCGTGACATCGGCGTACGGCGGCACCACCCTGCGCCGGGCGCAGCGAGCCGACGCCGTCTGGGAGACTCGGCGACGTGATCCCCCGAGCTGCGGCGAAGACGCTGGTGTTCGTGCACGCGCACCCCGACGACGAGGCGCTGCTGTCCGCCGGCACGATGGCGCGCGCCACCGCCGAGGGGCAGCGCGTCGTGCTCGTCGTCGCGACCGACGGCGGTGCCGGCCTCGCCTCCACCGCGATGGGCGAGGACCTCGCCGTCCGCCGCGGCCACGAGCTCGCCGAGTCGGCCCGCGTCCTCGGCGTGCACCGGCTCGTGCAGCTCGGGTACGCCGACTCCGGCCTGCACGGTGACGCGGCTCAGCAGCCCGACGGTCCCGTCCCGCTGTGCCGTGCGTCGGTCGAGGAGTCCGCCGCTGCGCTCACCGCGATCCTGCTCGAGGAGGACGCCGACGTCCTGGTCACCTACGACCCGGCGGGTGGCTACGGCCACCCCGACCACGTCCGCGTGCACGAGCTGTCGGTGCTCGCCGCGGTAAGCGCCGGAACGCGCCAGGTCTTCGAGGCGACCGTTCCACGCGACCTGATCCTGCGCGGGATCCGGTTGGCCTCGCGGGTCTACCGATTCCCCCCGGCGTTCGATCCTGCGTCGTTCGAGCACGCGTTCACCGCCAGCGCCGACATCACCCATCGCGTCGACGTACGCCGCCACCTCGATGCCAAGCGCGCCTCGATGGCCGCGCACGCGAGCCAGGCCACCGCCGACGACGGCGACCGCACGCTGGCCGCGTTCCTGCGGATGCCGCGGCCGGCGTACCGGCTCGTCTTCGGGACGGAGTTCTACCGCCTGCGCCCGTGACGCGGCGATCGGTGGAGCGATGAAGGGGGGATCGGTTCGGTCCTATCGAACTTATGGACCCTTCAGTGGCGGGGGGAGGGCGGCGAGGGCTTGCTCGAGGAGGTTGTCGGCGTCGTAGGGCAGCCACACGATCCGAGGGTCGCGGCGGAACCAGGTGTCCTGCCGCCGGGCGAAGCGCCGGGTCGCTCGCTGCGTCTCCTCGAGCGCCTGCTCCTCGGTGCACCTGCCGTCGAGGAAGCGCAGCACCTGCGCGTAGCCGAGCGCCCGAGACGCAGTGCGCCCCTCGCGCAGACCCACCTCGACGAGCGAGCGCACCTCGTCGACGAGCCCGGCCGCCCACATCCGTTCCACGCGTACGTCGATGCGCGCGTCGAGCTCCGAGCGCGGGACGTCGAGACCGAGCTGCACTGAGGGGTAGACGTCGCGCAGCTCGGGCAGCGTCGCGATGAACAGACCACCCGTGATCTCGACGACCTCGAGCGCCCGCACGACACGTCGGCCGTTGCTCGGCAGGATCGCCGCCGCGGCCGCCGGATCGAGCGCGGCGAGACGTGCGTGCAGCGCACCGGAGCCGCCCGACTCCAGCTCGGCCTCGAGCCGGGCGCGCACCTCGGGATCGGTACCGGGGAACTCGAGGTCGTCGAGCACCGCGCGCACATACAGGCCGGAGCCACCCACGAGCACCGGCGTACGACCGGCCGCACGGAGCCCGTCCACCACGGCTCGGGCTCGCTGCTGGTAGTCGGCGACGCTGGCAGCATCGGTGACCTCCCAGATGTCGAGCAGGTGATGCGCGACACCGAGCCGCACGGCCTCGGTGAGCTTCGCCGTCCCGACGTCCATCCCGCGATAGAGCGCCATCGAGTCGGCGTTGACGACATCTCCGTCGACGCGCCGCGCCAGCGCCACAGCGAGCTCGGACTTCCCCGACCCGGTGGGACCCACCACCGCGACCACGCCGGGTGCGCTGCCCACGCTCCCGGATGCCATGGCCACGATCCTCGCCTACGGTCAGGAGAATCGACGCACCCACACTTCCAAGGAGCACAGCATGGGCATCTTCGACGCAGTCACGAACGCGATAGGCGGACTCACCGGCGGCCTCGGCGACGCAGTCAACCAGGTCGTCGAGGCCGTCGGCGGTGACCAGCTCACCCAGGTCATCGACTCCGCCACGGACAAGATCGACGAGGCCACCGGTGGCGCCTCCAGCGTCATCACCGAGCAGGTCGACGGGATCGCCGGCGGCGCGGTCGGCAACCTCGCCGGTAACTGAGCACCCCGCGCGACCTCTACGGTGGTGTGGGCCCATCCCCTCCGGGCCCACACCGTCCGTCTCTCAAGGAGTGACCATGGGTCTGCTCGACAGCATCAAGGGTCTGTTCGGCGGGACCGCCGAGAAGGCATCGGGCGCCGCTTCCTCGGCGACCGCCAAGGCCAGCGAAGCAGCGTCCGCCGCGGCGGCCACCGCGTCGACCGTCGCCGGTCAGGCCAAGGACGCAGCATCCGGTGTCGCCGGCTCCGCGGCGCACAGTGCGTCGACCGCGGCCTCCACCGCTATGGAAGCCGTGGCTGGCGTCGCCGACGCGCACGGCGACAAGGTCACCGACGCGGTGTCCTCGGCCAGCACGTTCGTCAACGAGAAGACCGGCGGCAAGGCCGAGCCGGTCACCGCGAAGGTCGAGGAGGTCACCGCCAAGGCGGTCGACGCCCTCAAGTCCACGCCTCCCACCGACGGCGCCTGACACCGCCCAAGGGCACGGCGGCAACACGCCGCCAGCACACCACGACGCCGCAGCGCTCCTCCAGGCACTGCGGCGTCGCCGTGTCCGCTCACGGCAGTCGGGCCGGCTCACTCACGGCCGCTGGAGCTCCGAGGTCGACCACTCGCGCTGCGGCGCCGACGCCAGCCAGGTCGCGACGAGATAGCCCACGCCGTACGGCGCCTCCTCGACGAGCAGCGACGCGTCGTACGCGCCGCCGGCCGAAGCCACCGCAGCGACCTGCCACGCGGGCCACCCGCCCGCGCTGACGTCGGAGGCGAGGTCGCGGTCGAGCCCCGCCAGCGCCACGGGATCGCCGGCACGCAGCGCGGCAGCAACCGCGGCGTCGAAGGACGCGGCCTGCGGGTGGAGCGACGCGGGCGCCTGCTCGCTGCGCGCGGCCGAGCCGTCGGCCACGACGAGCAGCACCGTGCGCATCGGGGCGGAGACCAGTTCCTCGCCGAGCGCTGCGAGCGCCCCCGCGTCAGCGCGCGGATCGAGCTCGAGCGCCACCCGGTCGCCCGGCCAGCCGACCGCGGCGAGCAGCCACGCGCCGATCGTGTGCGCGAGCGGCAGGTGCCTGGGCGACGGCGATACTGGATCCAGCGCGACGTCGAGCTCGACCCCGAAGCCGTGCAGCGAACCGGTGCCGACGCTGTGCCACGCGGTGACCGTGCCCGCGCCGACCACGACCACGCGCTCGGGCGCCGAGCGGCACACCTGGCGCAGCGCTTCGATGCTGGCATCGCGCACCAGGTCGAGCTCGTGCACGGCACCGGCAGCGACGCTCGGCACGAGCATCGGCGTGCTCGGCACGAACGCCACCCCGCTGATCACGCCACGACCCTACGGCCGTACGCCGCAGGACACCCCTCGACGTGGCAGGCGACCCGAGGTCGTGCCCCGGCGTGGGTGGCGCGGGCACGGTCGGGAGCTGAGCAGCACCGGGGGGCGCAGCGCCCGGCCTACCCGCGCACGGTCGCGAGCCCGAGCAGCATCGCCGACCCAGCGCACGGGCTACCCGCGCACGGTCGGGAGCCCGAGCAGCACCTGTGACGCAGCGCCCGGGCTAGACGCGCACGGTCGGGAGCCCGAGCAGCACCGGGGACGCGGCACTGGACGCGTCGGCAGGGGGGCCCTGGCGGGCCTCCCACGCGTCGCCGGCGCGGGTACGCCGCAGGCCCGTCACCGGCACGTCGCTCACGAGGTGGTGCGGCGCGGCGTACGTCACCTCGGCGTGGACGACATCACCGGGCCGAGGCCGATCCGCACCCGGCACGAAGTGCACGAGCCGGTTGTCCGGCGCGCGCCCGGAGAGCCTCTGGGTGGCGCCGTCCTTGCGCCCCTCGCCCTCGGCGACGAGCAGCTCGACGGAGCGACCGACGAGTGCCTTGTTCTCGTCCCACGCGATCTGCTCGACGACCGCGGAGAGCGCCTGGTAGCG
>JANMMN010000156.1:0-3943 GCA_031373405.1 Actinomycetes bacterium | reverse complement strand
GTCGACGACATGGCCACGACCAAGGGCTTCGCGGGCACGCTGTTCCTCACGACCGACGACGCATGGAAGGCCTACGAGGAGCTCTCGGCGCGCGGCGTGGAGTTCACCGAGAAGCCAAACGTGCAGCCCTACGGCATCGACTGCGGCTTCCGTGACGCCTCCGGCAACAGCGTCCGGCTCGCCCAGCGCACCCCGATGGGCTGACGAGGCGGCCGCACGCTCGCCTACTCCGATAGCCGAGCTCGGTAGTGGGCGTGAACCGTGCCGTCGGCGAACCGGTCGTGATCGACGAGGTCGAGCGGGAGTCGCACTCCGGTGGGCCAGCACGAGGTGCCACCGCCCACCACGACCGGGAACGTGATGAGGTGGATGTCATCGACGATGCCCGCGCGCAAGGCGTGCGCCGCGAGCGCGGGGCCTCCGATCGACACATCCTGATCGAGACCGGAGACGAGCCCGCGGACGAGCTGCGGGTCGAAGGCTCGCTCGAGCCGCGTCCTGGGCGCGGAGACCTCGGCGAGGGTCGTGGAATAGACCACCTTCTCCGCAGCGCGCCAGATGCCGGCGAACTCCTGGATGACTGCGGGCTCGTTCTCGATGTCCGGCACGTCCTCCCAGAAGGCCATGACCTCGTACAGCTTGCGCCCGACGAGGAGCGTGCCGACCGAGCGTTGGAGCTCGTTGACGAAGCGATGGACCTCGTCACCGGGCGCAGCCCAGTCGAAGCTCCCCGACTCGTCGGCGACGTACCCGTCCAACGACGCCAGCACGGAGTACACGAGTCGGGCCATCGCCCGAGCGTGCCATGCCCGGCACGGACCCGCTGCGGAACACGGCTCGCTAGCCTGCTGCGATGGACATCCCGTTCGCACTCCGAGGTCTCGACGGCCATGTGTCCGTCACGTACGCGCGCAACGATCGTCCCGAGCTCCTGGGTGCTAGAGCAGAGTCCTCCGGCTTCCCCACGTGCCACGCCACCGTCGACTATCCCGCTCAGGGGTACGACGCAGTGCTGGGCTGGGTGCAGCTCGTCCGGTCCGACGACAACGCGAGCCAGGGTCGCGAGTTCGAGATTGACCCGCTCGAGTTCCTCGGTGACCTGCCGCATCCGTTCTGCTGGATCGGCCTGGCTCCGCAGCTGTTCGACGCTCCGTCACGGTCGCCGAGGCGCGACCTGGAATGGACGGCCCACAGCTTCCTCTGCGTCCCGGACGCCGACGAAGACGACAGTCTTGAGGTGCATGCCCTTCTCGGCTTCTCCTGGGCGTTCCGCATCCGTGACGAGGAGGTCGAGCTCGTGGCGCCGGCACCGCTCGGACCGACGGACTGGGATCAGCACGTGACCGGGCTAGCCGTGCGCTATCCGTCGTGGCGCTTCGTCCGCGGCTTCCGTACGGGCTGACCGGGCGCGGAGGCGACGGGCAATCCGCTACGGCCGGGGGAACTCGTCCGGCTTGGGATAGCCCCAGCCGTGGAACGCGGCCCCGTTCGCGACCTTCGGCGGGACGAAGGACTCCTTGATCGATCGCGTCGAGGTCCAGCGCTGCAGGTTCTGCGGTGCTCCGGCCTTGTCGTTGGTGCCCGAGGCACGCGCTCCGCCGAACGGCTGCTGACCGACGACGGCACCGGTGGACTTGTCGTTGATGTAGAAGTTGCCGGCGGCGAAGCGCAGCGCGTGCATCGCGTGCGCGACGGCAACGCGATCCTGGGCGATGATCGAGCCGGTGAGTGCGTAGGACGCGACCGACTCCATCTGTGCCAGGACCTCGTCGTACCGCTCGTCGTCGTAGACGTAGACCGCGAGCACGGGGCCGAAGTACTCGTCGGTGAAGTACTCGGCGGTCGGGTCGGTGCACTCGAGCACCGTCGGGCGGATGAACCAGCCATCGCTGTCGTCGTAGGTCCCGCCCGCGATCACGGTCACATCCGGGTCTGCGTGCGCCCGGTCGATGGCCGTGGTGATGCGGGCGAAGGCGCGGTCGTCGATCACGGCGCCCATGAAGTTCGAGAAGTCCGTGACCGGACCCATCGCGAGGCCGTCGACCGTGGCAGCGAGGTCGTCACGCAGCGTCGCCCAGAGGGAGCGCGGCACGTAGGCCCGCGAGGACGCCGAGCACTTCTGCCCCTGGTACTCGAACGACCCACGCACCAGGGCGGTGCGCAGCACGTCGATGTCGGCCGACGGGTGCGCCATCACGAAGTCCTTGCCACCGGTCTCGCCGACCACGCGCGGGTAGGAGCGGTAGGAGGAGATGTTGTCCCCGATCGTGCGCCACAGCTGCTGGAAGACCCGGGTCGACCCGGTGAAGTGCAGCCCGGCGAAGTCCGGGTCGGAGAGCACGACCTCGCTCGTCTCGACGCCGTGCCCGGTGACCATGTTGATGACGCCCGGTGGCAGTCCCGCCTCCTCGAGCAGCCGCATGAGCAGGTGCGCGGCGAGCTGTTGGGAGTGCGCGGGCTTCCACACGACCACGTTGCCCATCAGCGCCGGAGCGGTCGGCAGGTTGCCCGCGATCGCGGTGAAGTTGAACGGCGTGATCGCGTACACCACCCCCTCGAGCGGCCGGTGGTCCGAGCGGTTCCACACGCCGGCGGAGGAGATCGGCTGCTCCTCGATGAGAGCGCGTCCGAAGCCGACGTTGAAACGCCAGAAGTCGATGAGCTCGCAGGCCGAGTCGATCTCGGCCTGGTAGCAGGTCTTCGACTGGCCCAGCATCGTCGCGGCATTCACCGTGTCGCGCCACGGACCAGCCAACAGGTCGGCCGCCTTGAGGAAGATCGCCGCCCGGTCGTCGTAGGCCAGGTCGCGCCAACCCGCCGCGGCGGACTTGGCGGCAGCCATCGCGGCGGTCGCGTCCTCGCGCGTCCCCCCCTGCAGCGTTCCCAGGACCTGGTGGCGCGCGTGGGGCTGCACGACGTCGATCCGCTCGCCGCCCCCCATCCGCTGGACCCCGCCGATCGTGCAGGTCAGCTCCGCCGTCTCCGCTGCCAGCTCGGCGACGCGCCGTTCCAGGCTGGCGCGCTCGGGCGAGCCGGGCGCATACATCCGGATCGGCTCGTTGACGGCGACGGGTGGGCGGGTGACGGCGTCCATGCGGTGGTCCTCCGGGCGACGATGAGCGAGCGCGGTGCGGTGCGGTGCAGGTGCAGGTGCAGGTGCAGGTGCAGGCCCATCCTGCCCCCGCACCTGCCCGGAGGGAGTGCCCTCGGACGAGCCCGCCGTGCTCAGCCGAGGATCTCGGGGATCTCCTGGGTGGCGAACCACATCAGCTCGAGCGCGACGAGGGACACGGCGGCGAGCGCCGAACCGTCACCGGCCACCGCCTGGGGCAGCGCGCGGAGCGCCGCAGCCACCTCGCCGTCGGCGTCGGCGTCGTCGACGTGCACCGCGGTGCACCGCGAGAGGGGCACCTCGGCGAGCACGTCGACTTCCGTCTCGTCCGTGCCGACGCGTACGTCGGAGTCCGCCACGTCGGCAACGACGACGACGCGACGATGCTCACCGTCGGTGGCGGCGATGAGCGCCAGCGAGTCGAACGCCGCGGCCATGAGCACGACGTACTCGAGCTCCTCGTCGTCGACCGGCCCGTCCCAGCCGGCCCGCAGGGCGGTCGTGACGGCATGCGCGGCGAGCGGGGCGGGGGCGAAACGACCGGAGCGGTGCAGCTCGGCGAGGCCGGCGACCGTGGTCGGGAGGTAGATGCGCACGTGCTCAGCATGCCGCAGTCAGGGCACCTCGCGGCTCAGGCCGGGTCGGCGCCCGACGGCTTGGGCGCCGCTTGCCTGGCCGCTGTGCCGCGCGTGACGAGCCCGCGCGACGCGGAGGACGACACCTGCTTGGGTCGCACCGACGGCGCCGCGGGCGCACCCACGTCGGTTCCGACGGGCGCCGACGCGGCGGTCGTCCCCACGGAGGGTGGGCGCCGCGTCGGAGCTCGCTCGA